>JAZRLU010000170.1:0-2072 GCA_045647045.1 Eubacteriales bacterium | reverse complement strand
CGTTGCTTCAAGCACGGCGGCACCTACAAGCTGCATTATCTCGGGAGACTTATAGGGGAACTGCTTGTCCGCACGGCGAGCATCTACCTTGAAGCTGCGCTTGCCTGCAAGCTTTGCAGGAAGGTACTCCTTTGCGGTTGCAATGATCGCATCCATATTCTTATCACACGCCTTTGCGCGGTTAACGCCGATGATGCCGAATACGTGCTTTGCACACTCGTACATTCCGTCCATATCGCATTCATCGTTCTGCGGCTCAACGTATATTGTGGACTGATTAAAGTATATCTTAAACGTGCCATAGGGAGAGGCGCGGCGGCGCAGCTCCTTTACAAGCATAGATTCAAAATTGCGGCGGTTTTGTCCTTTCAGAATGATCTCGCCGTACTTACAAAGTATTACCTCGTCTATCATTTTACCTCACCTTTTTCCGCGCGTATCTCGCCTGTGCGGAAATGTAATTATTTGTTTACAAAATTAGTGCTTTTTTATAAATATGTGCCCACCGGTGCGCAAAAAAGTTGATTTTTCAGCACTCGCGCGGGGCGAAAATTATGCCGCATAGCGGCGTTTTGCCGCATGCGCTTGCCCTGCCCCCGTGCCGTTTTTTCAGTTTGGTGCGGTGGGCGGCGGCAGCTTACTTTTTGCCTGCCGTATTGCGCTCTCTGTCTATATACCCCTGCAGGATTATCTCCGCCGAAAGGGTGTCCACCGCATCGCGGCGGCGCTTGCCGTAGGTTGCGGTTTCGCCAAGGTAGCGGTATGCCACCATCGTGCTCATTCTCTCATCGTAGTAGTCTATCGGTATCTCGGTAAGAGAAGAAAGGATCTCTCCGAAGGCGCGTATTACGTCTGCGCGAGGACCGTCCGAGCCGTCCATATTTTTCGGCAGTCCGATAATGATGCGCTTACATCCGCGTGTCTGTGCCTCACGTGCCACGCGCACGGCGGTGTTTCTCATTCCGCCTTCCTTAACGGTGCAGATGCCCGAGGCAAGCATGCCCGATATATCGCACTCGGCAATGCCCGTTCTTACGTCTCCGTAATCAACGCCAAGATATTTTCCGTGTGTTATATCCACGCCTATTCCTCTCTTTCATATACAAGTATTATAAAGTGCGCCTCGCATTCAAGCGAGTCAAGACTCATAACGCGCGCTCTTCCAGCCTCGGATGTGCGGTATGCGTACGGAGTCATCATAAACAGGGCGCGTATGCGCTCCTGTGTGTCAAGCACAAGCGGATAGCGGACCGTCGTTTGCCCTACCAAGCGGAAGCCCTCTATCGCGGTATCCTCTACTACGTTCTTGTACGGTGTATCGTATATCGCCGCCTTAAGACCAAAAAGATGCTCCTCGCCGGGGATAGCCATAATAAAGTGACCGCCACCTGCTATAACGCGGCGCATCTCGTCTATCGCAAGGGGGGAGAAAACGTTTACCGCGCATCCCACAGCACCGTCTGCCAGCGGTATCGCGTACGAGCTTGCAACCGCATACTCGTCTGCCGCACCGCGCCTTGCGCACTCGCGCACGGCGTCCTTTGAGATGTCAAAGGCAAGCACCTCACACCCGTGCCCTGCAACCGCCTCGCGCACTGCGGCGGTGTAATAGCCTTCACCGCATCCCGCATCAAGCACCGTATCGCCCTCGCGGACGTGCTCTGCCGCAAGCGCCGCAATACGGCTTGCCAAAGGCGCATATGCGCCCGAGGAAAGAAACTCTCGCCTCGCAGCTACCATTTCTTTATTATCACCGTGTACGCCACCCCTGCCCACAAGCAGGTTGTAGTAGCCCCAGCGGCTCTTGTCGAACGAATGACCGCGCGCACATCGCGCACTCGCGCCCTCGGCAGTAAGCCCACCGCGGCATATCGGACAGTTGAATTTCATATTTGTTACCGTCGGCTTGTCAGCCGCCTCCATAGATTGGCTACGCCAATAGATCGCGGCATTGCCGCGGTGAAATCCGAGTAAAACTCGGATGAAATCCAAGCTTGCTTGGATGAAATCCTCGCAGAGCGAGGATGAAATCTTCAGCCGCCGGCTGAAGGTGGAATGACGGGGGATAAAAG
>JAZRLU010000169.1:0-5021 GCA_045647045.1 Eubacteriales bacterium | reverse complement strand
CTCGATATGTGCTAACGCACTCGATATGTGCTTGCGCACTCGATATGGTGCTAACGCACTCGATATGTGACGGGGAGATTTTATAATGCTTGGCAGTCGGTGGCCTTTTCTTCCGTCCTTTTCTCGGCTCTTTTCAGCCTTGCAAGCAGGGCTATAAGGGTAGGCGTGTTGAATCTTAACGCCATTGTGGGAAGAACGTTAAGCAGCACGTTTATTATTGCTACCGGCAGCGCGATGCTAAGGGCGGGTAGGCTCGGAAGCGTAAGCATGGCGAGAAAGCCGACGGGGTATGAGAGCCTGTGAGTAAGAACACCCTTGTTGCACTCTATTATAAATTTCTCTATATACTCAGGGCTCTGCGGCTGCTCCAAACGGCGCTTGCTGAAGCCGCCAAGACCGCCAAGCTCCCATATACTGTCCTTCCATACTCGGACACCGAGCATCGCATAAAGCTTGCGCTCACGCGCGCAAACGCGGTAAAGCGGATTTGTTACCGAAAACCAAGCGTCCGGCAGCTTGTTTATGATAAATGCGATAAGACCGTCAAGCGCGAATTGCAGGGCGGTGCACCATACCGTGGCAATAACGGCATAATACCACGTTACCGCGCCGGATATGGCGTTTGCCGCCGAAATGATCGCCGCACAAATTCCTATTACGGAAAGATAAAGCTTCATAAGTCACCGTACACAAGGGGGATGCCGTAAAAGTCCTCGTAGACCTTAACCCATGCCTCGTAGTTTTCCTTTTTCATTTTTTCTCTTGCCTCGGTACGTGAAAGCGACTCGGAGGGGTATATTGCAGGCAGAATATTTACGGTGTACTCCTGCACGTATCCGCCCTCACCGTCGGGCACGTCACTGTCGGTCATGGTTATGAATATCGGCACAATGGGCGCGTTGTTTTTCACCGCAAGGCTGAATGCGCCGTCCTGAAGCGGCTTTGGCTTGCGGTACCCCGGCCACATGCTTTGCTCGGGGTAGATAAGCACGGTTTCCCCCCTGCCGAGAAGAACGCTTATCGCGTGCAAAAAGCTTTTCATTGTTGATACCTGACTTGACAGCGGAAGGGTGTTGCAATGGTGCATTATAAGACCGAAGGGCTTGGGCGGATTTGTATAATTGCCCTCCCTTATGATCTTGTAAAGCATCCTTCCCTCCATATGCTCGCGCAAAGCCACCCACACGGCATAATTATCACAGATGCTGAAATGGTTGCAGGTTACTATCCTGCCACCCTTAACGGCGGTATAGTTTTCAATGCCGCGCACCTCTTTTATAATAAGCTGACGCTTTTTTATCATTTTATCAAAGAAAAGAGTGCCTGCGACGTTTGCGATTTTGTTCATTATGCGGCTTGTAAGCTTTTGGTTCAGATAGTCCACCTTGTCGGGCATAAGCGGATACGTTTCGGGGTTGTTCTCAACGTCAACGTGCCAAAGCCCCTCGCGCTCATACCGTGCGATCCTTTCCTCTATCATTGCTTTGTGCTCGCTGATGCTCATATTTTTCTTCATAGCGTAATTCCTCTTTTTTTAAAAGCGTTAACCCTTACCTGCAAGCATTTTTGCAAAGGTCATATCGGAGTATGCGATCTGCAGCGCGTGCACAATGATCTCGCTTGCCGCCGCCTCGCATCTTTCCTTGTCCTCATCCGTAAATGCCTCCTTGCGCCTTTTGATCTCGCCAAAAAACGGGGAGAGCGCGGCGTAGTGCCAGAAATATTCACCGTCTGCCACGTCATCATATTGCCATGGCTTTTTGTAAAGCGCATAGTGAACTATGTTTTTCCTGCCCTCGCAGGGCAGGGGCATAGGCTCCTTGTTCCATCCGCTTGGCAAAACGTGTATCTGTCCTGCACACAAATAGTTAAGATATGCCTGATCGGGGTCGAGAAGATCAAAATCATATTTGCAAATAAGCGAAATAAACCGCTCCTCTATTTCAAAGCGCCTGTACTGTGCAAGATTGATCACAAGCACGCCTGCGTTTACGTAGCTGTCGGGATCCACCCCGAGCGCCAGTCTTGCATAGGTGCGGAACTCGTCGGTATTCTGCACGAACTGCTCCGGTGCCGCGGCAAGAATATTATCTCCCATATCGATACGGTAAAGCTCGGATACGTCTCCAAGCACCACAGTGTCACAATCAAGATACACTATCTTGTCGTACTCGGGAAACAGCGATGCAATGAAAAGGCGGTAATAGGTAACAAGCGAAAAGTGATATACGTCACGCAGGCGTGATTTGACCGCATCAAGACGGTCGGATATATCTATAAAATCTATTTTAAAGCCTTGGCATTCCTTTTTTCTTACAAGCTCGGTGTACTCGTGCCTTATACCCGTGTGCAAAACGATTATTCTGTAGCAAAAATCCTTTGATGCATTTTCCATAAGCGAGGTTACGGCAACGTCAAGAAAGGGAAGGTAATTGTCATCTGCCGAGAAAACTATAGGCAGCTCCTTTTTCATTTTTTGTATCTCCTTTTTTCAAAAAAGCGGTCTTACCTCCTTTATTATACCTTGTGGTGCACTGAAGTCAACCCACAGACGTGAGATGCCCCTCTACTCCTCGCGCCCTTAACCGTAGAGTTAAAAAAATCTTCTCTCCTTATAGTAGAAAAAAGCAAAAAACGCCCCATTTCATAGCGAAATGAGGCGCTTTTTGTTTATAAATGTTTACATTTATTCCTGATTTTGCTTTTTAGGCTTGTTAATAAAGGACCAGATGATAATAACGATCTGCCCTGCAACGCCTAACAGATAAATGAGCGCTACGTTTACTGCGAAATACAAAAACGATATATGTACCGCGGCAATAACAGCCCACATAAGCACAGAAATGATAATGTAATTGTGCCTTGTATTGAACCAGATCGAGTTGAAAACAAGCTTCACTATGAGAGTTGCGGGTAATGCGTATACGAAGTAAAGCCACTGGAAGGACATATGCCCGATAATGAGTGTTGTGATTATGAAGGCAAATATTGCTGCTATCCATCCCGCGCTCTCGGATACGTATGCGATCGCCCTGCGGTTGTATCTGACCTCCTTTACCTCCTTCGGCTTCGGGTTTTCACCCTCGTGCTCCTCTACAAGGTAATCAAGCGTAACGCCAAAAAGCCTTGCCAGCTGCACAAGCACGGATATATCGGGTAAGGATTCTGCACGCTCCCATTTTGATATAGTCTTGTCGGAGTAGTTCAATTGCTCTGCAAGCTCCAATTGTGTCATATTATTCGATTGACGAAGCTCGGATATGTTTTTTGCCACAGTTGCTCTTACGTCATTCATTAAAACATCTCCTTTCAGAGTAATTAAAGCGCAATTAAAGCGTTTCCAGCTTTATAAGATTGGTGCTGCCTCCGCCGGCACCCGTGATGCCGCCCGTAATAACTATGCGGTCGCCCTTTGTAAGCCCGAAGGTGCGCTTTGCCGCCTTGTTAGCCATATAGAAGAGCACGTCTGTAGAATTAACCATCTCGCACATAACGGGGGTAACGCCCCAGGAAAGCGCAAGCTTGCGCCAGGTCTCTTCGCTCGTTGTCATACCGATAATATCAACCGGTGCTCTGAAGCGCGATACCATACGCGCCGTGATACCGGAGATAGAGCATACAACGATAGCCTTCGCATGCACGTCTATAGCCATACAAGCCGTGGAGTGCGATATAGCATCCGTAGCGTTCTTTATCTCAAAGTTTGAGGTAGAGAACAGGTTATCGTATTTTATGTATCCCTCGGTGCGCTCAATGATCTTTGCCATAGTTTTAACGGTAAGCACGGGGTACTTACCCATAGCCGTTTCACCCGAGAGCATAACCGCGCTTGAACCGTCGTAAACCGCATTTGCAACGTCGGATATCTCGGCACGGGTGGGCCTCGGATTGTGTATCATGGATTCAAGCATCTCGGTTGCGGTGATAACGCGCTTGCCAAGCAGGCGGCATTTCGTAATAAGATGCTTTTGCGTTGCGGGCAGCTCCTCAAAGGGTATCTCAACGCCAAGATCGCCTCTTGCAACCATAATACCGTCACACTCGCGGCAGATGTCCTCTATATTGTCAACGCCGCTGCGGTTTTCTATCTTTGCAATAATGTCGATGCCCTCGCCGCCGTTTTCCTTAAGAAAGCTCTTAACGTCTATAAGGTCCTGCTGCCTTGAAACAAAGGAACAGGCGATAAAGTCAACGCCCTGCTCGATGCCGAAGAGCAGATCGCTCTTATCCTGCTCGGAAAGATATTCCGAGTTAAGCACCTTGTTCGGGAAGCTCATAGACTTTGAGTTCGAAAGCTCGCCGCCTACAACAACGCGGCATATAGCGTCCGTCTCGGTAAGCTCCCTTACCTCAAATATAACAAGTCCGTTGTTTACAAGTATAGTGTCTCCCACCGCAAGGTCGGAGATAAGCCCCTTATAGTTAACGCTTACGCGCTCACGCGTGCCGATGATATCATCGGTGGTAAAGGTAAACGTGTCACCGTCCGCAAGCTCTATCTTGCCGCCCTCAAAGGTCCTTATTCTGTACTCGGGGCCCTTGGTGTCAAGCATTATCGCAATGGGCATATTAAGCTTTTCGCGCACGGATTTGATAAGCTGTATCTTCTGCAGGTGTTCTTCGTGCGTGCCGTGCGAGAAGTTAAGGCGCGCAACGTTCATGCCTGCAAGGCAAAGCTCTGTAAGCACCTCTTCGTTATCGCAAGCAGGGCCTATCGTACATACCATTTTTGTTTTTCTCATATCTCTCTCCTAAAATTGTCAGCGCGTCAGTGCCTCTCTTACCGTGTCAAGCGCGGCGCGGATAACCTTATCCATATCGTAGTACTTATACGTGCCGAGTCTGCCGCCGAAAATAACCGATTTTTCAGCACGGGCAAGCTCCTCGTAGCGCGCGTAAAGCTCGTTGTTGCGGTCGTTGTTGATCGGGTAATACGGCTCCTCGCCAACGTGCCACTCGCGGCTGTACTCGCGGCTGATAACCGTTTTTTCACTCACCGCACTCTCAAAGTGCTTGTGCTC
>JAZRLU010000168.1:0-2467 GCA_045647045.1 Eubacteriales bacterium | reverse complement strand
GATCCCACACTTTGGCGTGCATACCGCGACCGCGACGGTGTCAGACCTTACGGCAACTTTGTGATAGACCGAAGCAGCGGCTATTATTACGCCTTTGTTATGAGAAACGAGGAGCTTGGCACGCGGTATTTCAAATTCAGGATCCCCTCCCTCTCGGAAGGCATTACCGATCCGATCTATGGCGTTAAGAGGGTGGTTTTATCTAAGGATGATATCCGCGGCAGCTTTGACTGCCCCTATCACAGATACGTTCAGGGTGCTATCGCGCACGAAAACAGGATCTACTCCACGGAAGGATTCCATAACGACAGTATCAACCGCCCCGCGATCCGCATAATAGATCTTGAAAGGGGTGCCGAGGAGAGGTACGTGGATCTTTTGGATGCCGGGTATCTGTGCGAGCCCGAAATGATCGATTTTCATAACGGCAGCTGCTATTACAGTGATGCGGGCGGCAATCTGTATTCTATAGAATTTTGATCGGTGCAGTAAGATCAAGACGGCATCTGTAAGGCTAAGCTGAATAAACCGTCCCGAGTGCGAGAGGAAAAGCATTTGAGGCGGTTTTTTTGCCGAGGAAAACCGAGCGCATACAAAAATTTCATAACAGAGGACTGAGCATTCGCTTTATCAAAAGCGTTTTCTCGGTCCTTTTAATATTTTGCGCGCAAACGTGCGAAAAATACGGTGCCGCGGTATAGGTCTTACATCGGAAAAATACACGGTAGGTGCGAGCACGTGTGCGCAGGCGGATGTGATCGCGCGTTAGGCTCCCAATCGGGCTTTACTTTTCCGTTATGAAAATCGGGAGCCTTAGAGCATCAAGGCATCCCAGAAAACGGTATGCAAAATTGGGAGAATTTATAGACAAAGCATACAAAAAACGATAGATAGGATACGCTTATCTTTGGATGCCGACCATACTTACTTTGCCGTTTTATTTTGCTATAATCGGTATGCAGGGGCGGTGATCCGGAGCGCCACCTTGCAGAAAGGAGACGGCTTTTGAAGAAAAAAGGATATGACAACAGCCTACCGCGACGGATGTACTCCTTCTTTTGCGAGTTTGAAGGAAACGAGGCGCCGAGCTTTTCAAAATTTGCAAGAAGCATCGGCATCACTCTTTGCGAGCTTGAAGGGTACAGAAGGCACAAGCGATTTGACGAAGCGTATAGGGAATGCAGTGAAATCAGAAGGGATTACCTTATAGACAGAGCACTTATAAAGAGATACGACGCATCGTTTGTGAAATTTCTGCTCTCTGATGCAGAGAGTGACGGAGATGATAACGACATCGCGGTTACGGTAAGGGTGATAGAATGAGGCTTGATCTTTCGGTAAGCGAAAAGCAATGCAGATTTATGAATGCCACGGAGAACGAGGTTCTTTTCGGCGGTGCGGCAGGCGGCGGCAAATCATACGGGCAAACGGTGGACGCACTTGTTTTTGCCCTGAAATACAAGGGCTCGAAGCAGCTTATTCTGCGCCGCACCTTTGCAGAGCTTGAAAAATCGCTGATAAGAACGGCACTTGCCCTTTATCCAAGAGAGATATTCAGCTTCAATTCCTCTACCCATACGGGGAAATTCAAAAACGGATCCTGCATCGATTTCGGCTATTGCGCCACCGAAAACGACGTATATCAGTATCAGAGTGCGGAGTACGATTGCATACGCTTTGACGAGCTTACGCACTTTACCGAGGCGCAATATATTTATCTCATCTCACGAATACGCGGTGCAAACGGACATCCAAAGCAGATAAAGTCCTCTACCAACCCCGGCGGCATTGGGCACGGATGGGTAAAGGCGCGATTTGTTGACCCTGCCCCCGCAGGCGAAAGCTTCCGCGGTGAGGACGGTATGCAGCGCATCTTTATCCCATCCCTGTTATCTGACAACGCCTTTCTTTCAAAAAGCGATCCAAAGTACAAGGAAAGGCTGCTTGCCCTGCCCGAGCGAGAGCGGCGCGCCCTTTTGTTTGGGGATTGGAATATCTTTGAGGGGCAGTATTTCAACGAATTTTCAACACGGATGCACGTTTGCACGCCCTTTGAGATCCCCTCGGGATGGCGCAGATACAGAACGGTTGATTACGGACTTGACAGGCTTGCCTGCCTTTGGATAGCCGTAAGCCCCGATCGGCGCGCATACGTTTACAGAGAATACTGTGAATCGGGCCTGCCGATCAGCACCGCCGCCGCGGCCATATGCAAAAGAACGCCGCAGGGCGAGGATATATACGCGACCCTTGCGCCGCCCGACTTATTTTCCCGAGTGCAGGAGACCGGAAGAACGAAGGCATCTATCTTTGCAGAGCACGGTGTTACCTTTACAAGGACCTCAAACGACAGAGAGACGGGCTGGCTTGCCATAAAGGAGCTGCTTGCCGTGCGCGACGGGGCGGCTGCGCTGCAGATATTCTCATCTTGCACGGAGCTGATACGGTGCTTGCCGCAGCTTACCGT
>JAZRLU010000167.1:0-4005 GCA_045647045.1 Eubacteriales bacterium | reverse complement strand
GTCCGAGAAAAGACCCATAAAATGAAGGGTTGAGGATGCAGTAGTAACACCGGATACAAGAAGCTTCCAGGTGTCGGACTCAAAGAGCTTGCCTGTCTCTATAGACTGGGACACGAGCTTGGCGCCCTGTGCAAATACCTGACCTGAGCCAAGAGCATTGTGACCAACCTCCGAGTTACCCATATCATCGTCGGAAGGAAGACCTACTGCCGTACCGTGAGCCTTGATCTTAAGCATGGGATACTCTGCCATAAGACGGTCAAGAGTGGGAGTATGTGCGCTTGCTACCGCATTAGCGCCGTTATCGGGTGCAATTCCAACACCGTCCATAACGATTGTAAGCAGCGGACCCTTAACGCCGCCGAAGCCATTAGATTTTTTTAACGTTGCCATTGATTTGCCTCTCATATAATATAATTTTAAATATCAGCATCTTTGATATACAGATGACCGAATTCGGTGATGAACTTCTTTCTGTCCGCCAATGCATCGCCAAGAAGAACGTCAAACATCCTTGCGGTTTCTGCAGCATCTGCGGGCGATACCGCGATAAGCCTTCGGGTTGCGGGATTCATTGTAGTTCTCGACATCATCTCAGGCTCGTTCTCACCAAGTCCCTTGGATCTCTGTATAGTGTACTTTTGCGTGCCTATCTTTGCAAGGATATCTGCTTTTTCCTTTTCATTGTACGCAAAATACGTTTCCTTGCCCGCGGTTATCTCGAAGAGCGGAGACTCCGCTATATATATCTTTCCGTTCTCGATGAGTGTGGGAAGCAGGCGGTAGAACATTGTAAGGAGCAGGGTTCTTATCTGGAAGCCGTCCTCATCCGCATCCGTACATATTATGATCTTATTCCACTTGAGAGCAGCGTAGTTGAATATGCCTACGTCACCCGACTTTTTAGACTGAACCTCTACGCCGCAGCCGATAACGCGGAGAAGATCAACAATGATATCACTTGCAAATATCTTTTCGTAGCTGCTCTTCATACAGTTAAGAGTTTTACCTCTTATCGGTATTATAGCCTGGAACTCCGCATCTCTTGCAAGCTTACAGCTTGACATAGCGGAATCACCCTCAACTATATACACCTCGCACACCGCGGGATCCTTTGAATGGCAGGGCACAAACTTCTCTACCCTGCTTGATACGTCCATAGAGCCTGCAAGCTTCTTGCGTATCTCATTCTTTGTGATCTCAAAGCTTTCCTTCGATCGCTTGTTTGCAAGCACCTGCGTGATCATTACGGATGCTTCCTGCGGATGCTCTGTAAGATATATCTCAAGATTCGTCTTAAGGAACTCTGTAAGTGCCTTTTGTATAAACGAGTTGGTTATCGCCTTTTTGGTCTGGTTTTCATACGAGGTCTGCGTTGATGCGGAGTTTACGATGATCGCAAGGTTATCCTGAATATCCGCAAAGGATATCTTTGCCTCGTTCTTCGTATACTTATTCTGCGCCCTTATATATTTATCGAGCGCATACGCAAAGGCATTTTTAACAGCCTTATCGGGAGATCCGCCGTATTCAAGGAAGGAGGAGTTATGATAGTACTCCGCCATACCCGATTTTGCGAAGCAGAAGGTTATATCCGCTTTAAGCTTATAATCCTTCATATCCTCACGGTCGCGGCCCTTTGTTTCTATATGCCAGCTGACGGGAGAGGTCATCTCAATGCCCTCAACTATCTCGTTCATATAATCGGCAATACCGTTCTCGTAGTAGAACTCGGTTTTTTCGTATTTGCCCTTGCTTCTCTCGATCTCAAGCACGAAGCGCGTGCCCGCGTTTACAAATGCCTGGCGGCGAAGAGTTACCGCAAGAAATTCCTCCGGAATATCGATCTCCTTGAATACCGCAAGATCGGGTAACCAAGTAATTACCGTACCGCGCTTTTTCTCACCCGGTACAAGATCTCTTACGCGAAGCTCGCCAATGGGCTCACCGCGCTCAAAGTTCATCTCCGAGAGCGTTTTTCCGTTATAGGACTTAACAGACATATATGCGCTTGAATACTGCGTTGCGGTTGCGCCAAGACCGTTAAGACCGAGGGAAAACTCATATGCGGCGTTTTCCGTATCGTTTTCATATTTACCGCCGGCATAAAGCTCGCAGAATACAAGCTCCCAGTTCCAACGGTTCTCCTTTTCGTTAAATCCAAGCGGAACACCTCGTCCACAGTCCTCTACCGTGATCGAAAGATCAAGATTTTTTCTTACCGTGATGTGGTTTCCGTATCCCTCACGTGCCTCGTCTACCGAGTTCGCAAGTATTTCGATAAAAGAGTGCTGACAGCCGATAATATCATCCGATCCGAATATTACCGCCGGTCTTTTTCTTACTCTTTCAGCGCCCTTAAGCGACTTTATGCTTTGCTCGTTATAATCAGCCTTTTTTACTGCCACGGAGCTGCCAACCTCCCTTTTTAATTCAATAGTTTAAATCTTTTTAAGTATAACACATATTTTTTTGTTTGTCAAGGAAGCCGAAACAGTATTTTCCGTATTTTTTGCCCGATTGCAAAGAAGGGGTTGAAAATTCAATAAAAGTGTGCTACAATCAGTACGTAAAAATTCATCAAAGGGAGAGCTGAATATGAAGCTTCTTATATGCTCCGATATACACGGAGATCTTGACAGTATGCAAAGAGTGATCGAGGCATTCCACCGCGAGGAGTGTGACAGAATACTTATTCTCGGTGACCTTCTTTACCACGGTCCGCGCAACGATCTGCCGCCCACGTATGCCCCGAAGGAAGTTATAAAGATCATCAACGAGAACAAAAATTTGATATTCTCCGTAAGAGGAAACTGCGATACTGAGGTTGACCAGATGGTGCTTGATCTTCCGATACTTGCCGAATATATTTATCTTTCGCTTGACGGGCTTGATATCTTTGCAACGCACGGTCACCTTTACAATACCGAAAATCCCCCCAAGCTTCGCCCGGGTGAAATACTCCTTCACGGTCACACCCACGTGCTTACCGCACAGGAGCGCGAAGAGGGCTACGTATACCTCAACCCCGGCTCTGCAGCGCTTCCTAAAATGGGAAATCCGCGCACCTATATGGTTTACGAGGATCGCACCTTCACCGTAAAGGAGCTTGACGGTAAGGTAGTATTCTCCCGCAAATTCTGATGCTTTTGCATTAAAATAACAAAAACAGCACTCAAATCCCGTTTTTTCGTGCTTTACGGGGCTTGAGTGCCGTTTTTTATTATGCGCTTTATCCGCAAGAACAAAGCCTGTTTTTACTTCTTTTTGCTTCTTTGAAGAATGCGCGCAAGGAAGGTGCGCTTTACCGTCATAGCTCCCACCGGGCAGAACTCCTGGCAGCAGAAGCACTTTATACACTTGGATCTTGCGATCTCTGCCTTTCCGTTTTTGATAACGATCGCCTTTGCGGGGCATATCTTACCGCACTTATTGCAGCCTATGCAAAGCTTGCGCTTGAGCGTTGGCTTTGATGAAAGCACGGTACCTGCAAACGTGCCAAAAATGTTTTTTATAACGTTCTTGGAGTTGCCCTTAAACTGAAGGCTTCGCTTTACAGCAATATTTTTATAGTCAAAAATCTGATACTTTTTATAGTCACCGTATACCGATATATCATCGGTTCTTCCGCTTATAAGTCCGCGGTCCTTTGCTGCGGCAAGCGTAGGTACGGATTCCGCTGCGAGCCCTATTACGTCCGCGGCTATAACGTCAAGCGCGTGGGGCGAGCAGGATGCGAGTATACAGCCGATAAATCTCGGCTCTCCTGCCGTAGGTCCGTTTCCTTCCATACCAACAACGGCATCGCAAACCGAAATATACGGCTTGAAATACTCGTCAAGATCAACGATCATATCCGCAAAAGCCTCGTAGCTCGGATATCTGTAGTGGTACTCCGGCTTAAGGGTGCCGGGCACTACGCCGAACATATTTTTTGCGGCGCAGGAAAGGCCCATCATACCGTGCGTTTTCAGCTTGCAGGCGTTTATGATAACGTCTGCATTG
>JAZRLU010000166.1:0-3010 GCA_045647045.1 Eubacteriales bacterium | reverse complement strand
GCTCAAGCACCCAATCGGGATGCTCTGCCTTAATAGAGGGATCTATTACCTTATCGGTGTTCAAGGAACCGAGATATGCGTTGTAAAGCGATATCTCAAAGGCATCTGCATATTTTGCATCAGCGGTAAGAAGGTGAAGCTGGTAGAAGAATTTCATCAGCGTTACCGTAACGCAGGTCTCTTGCATAACGTTGCCGTTTGTGGTGTTTGCCTGCCTTACCGTGGAGTGGTCAAACAGCTCGTGCGTGCAGCCGCAGCAGCCTATAACGGTAAAATCGTTTTCAAGTATACTGTTTGCAAAATTGATAACGGCGGTCTTGTATTTCTCAATACCCGTGATCCTGTAAAATTCAAGCAAGCCCTCAAAGCAGGACGTCATCTCGTATGCCTTGGTAACGGGATACTGGTAGGGCTTAAGCTCGTTGCGCTCCGCTAAGGTAAAGATATTAACTATATCCGTTCCGCCCTCGTTTACTATGTACTGTGCAAAATCAAAATATTTCTTCTCGCCCGTAAGGGTATAAAGCCTTACTATAGGCTCAAGCAGGGAGGAGGAGTTAAGACCTCTCCAGTGGTGGGATGCCTGCGTGATGCGCTTTTTTCCCTCCTTGGGATTGCCTATCTTTGCGATAATACAGTCCGCCTGCGTTTTCATCGACTCAACTATTTTTTCGCGCAGCTCGGCATTCTCGCAGATCTCGTAGAAGTACTGCATACCGAGAAGCACGTACTTTCTCTCCCAGATATCCCAGTGGCAAAATTCGTGCGAAAGCGCATAGCAGCTTATTCTGCCGCCCTCGTTTTCTCTGCCGCTTGCGATCATATCGTAAACGGTTTTTTCAAGCACGGCATAAAGCTCGGGGTTCTTTGTATAGGAATATACAAACGCCGCGCCTCTCATACACTTGCCCCAGTATTCTCCGCGCCAGCCGCCCTCGTAATCGGCATCCTCCTCACGGAACTGATGCACAAATCTTTCCCACATAACTGGGTTAAGAAGCTGGAAGTCTTCTATAAATCTGAATGCACGGTCTATAAATCCGGCATATGAATATTTGTTGGAATAATCCGCAAAAAGGGCATCCGTGTTAAGTCTCGGCGCATTCATGGGATTGTTTTCATAGATATTTTTCATAAATACATCTCCCTATTTAGTAGTTTTTTATTTGTTGCTTTCCGATCTTTTTTGCTCTCGCATACGCCTCGCCGCGTGCAGAACGTCTGTAAAAATTCCAAAGAGTATAGACATTGTTACAATACCGCCCGCAATACCAAGTCCTATCTCAACAGTGATAACAAGGTGTGTAAGCGCATCACCAACGTTGCCCGTGATAAGATGGCGCATTGCGTGGTAAAGATCGCCTCCGGGCACGGTGGGTATAACGCCCGTAAGGGAAAATATGATCGTTGGAGCACGGCGTACACGTGCAAGGATCTCGGCGTAAAGCGCGGTGCAAAGAGTTGATATAAATGCCGCGGCAAATAAGGAATCGATAAGCACGGTGCAGGTAGCGTATAAAAGATAAGTCATTGCGGCACCGATACCTGCAAATAGAAGATGCTTTCGGTTTATACGTAGCAGCATAGCAAAGGTAACCGATGCTATCGTTACTGCGATGAGCTTAACCACCAGCTCCCAGGTAAACAGCTCTCCCATGATCAAACACCTCCCGCAAGCGTTGCCGCAAGCACGTATCCGAATGCGATCATAAGGGCGGCAAGAAATGCCTGCAGGGTCTTAAGCGTTCCCGCAAGCAGGTCACCGCAAAGAAGGTCTCGCAGCGCCGTTCCGAATGCAAGGCCGGGCACAAGCAGCATAAGTGCGCCTATGATTATGGCATCGGGGTTGTTGCCTATTCCGACCTTTACCGATAGCAGCGCAAGGATCGCGGCGGTAAATGAAGAAAATACCGTTTTCGCCATAAAGTTAAGGCGCTTTGTCGTCAGCCCGTCTATAAGCGACATTATTGCACCTATTACCATAGCTATAAGTGCCTCGATAAGCCCACCGCCGAAAAATACGGTAAATGCGCCAACGGTGGTTGCGGATGCGGCAATTATCACCGCCTTAGGGTATGCGCGGCGCTTTTTGATCTGCGATATCATTTCGTCAAAATCCTCAAGCGCGGGCGTGTCGGTGCATATCCTTCGGGAAAGCGCGTTAAGATCCTCTAAAACGGAAAGGTTTGTAGAGGTGCTTTTTACACGGCGCAGCTGGGATGAATATGATCCGTCCGGCATACGTATTGCCGCATTTATAACGGATATGATCGTAAACACCTCAACGTGCAGCGCACCGTATGCGCGGCATATTCGCTCTATTGTGTCTTCAACTCTGCCGATCTCTCCTCCGTTGCGAAGCATTCCCTCGCCAACGTCAAGCGCAAGGCAAAGAAGGTATTCGGTAAAGTCCTCTTTATATAATTGCTTTGGATGCTGTTCCACGTTAATTCTCCGGTAAATATTATTCACCCTATTTTACAACAAAAGAATATAAAAATCAAGTATATTTTTCGTATTTGGAGCATCAAAAAAGTGCGCGCTTACCGATCGGACGGCAGGCGCGCACGCATATTACTTTTATTTTTCAGAAAATGCCGTCGGCATTACGAAAAGCTCCGCCCTTTAGGGGATCATTCTTCGCTGAACATATCCTTGCCAACTCCGCAAAGGGGGCACTCAAAATCATCGGGCAGATCCTCAAATTTTGTGCCGGGAGCTATACCGTGCTCGGCATCTCCAAGCTCCTCGTCATAAACCCATCCGCAAGCATCACATACGTATTTTTTCATTTTTTAAAATTCCTTTCATATTCGTTTTTTGATCGTTTGCGCGGCGCATTTTGCACCGCTCGGTAAACAGCCTCAGATCTCAGCCTTCCAAAGTCCGTGCAGGTTGCAGTATGCATATACCGCGATCGGCTTTTCATCTGCAATTGCAAATACAACCTCGGGTGCATCTGTGGGGGCAAGGTGCTTAAAGGCACCGCCCTTGTCCGTCTCAAGATATA
>JAZRLU010000165.1:0-4060 GCA_045647045.1 Eubacteriales bacterium | reverse complement strand
GCGTCTGCCAATTCCACCACACCGGCGTTAATTATTTACAACGGTAGATATTATAACACAATGCGAAAGAAAAATCAATATATTTTCTCAAAAAAATCTTATTTTTTCTTTTAAATATATTGTAATTTTTTAATTATTGATGTATAATATATTCTACGAAAATATTTGCGCGCGGGAGGTGTCTTTATGGAGCGGAAAATATTTGAAGCCGATGGCATCTCGTTGGCGAATCTTAAGGATATATCAATGCGCCAGGCAGAGCTGCTTGATGCTCGTGTTTGCGAGATATCCTTTATAGCAAGAAGGCTTGCCGCATCTGTATCGGAGCTTGTTTTTGAAGGTCTTGCTCCTGCCGATGCAATATCGGAGCTTTACACCGATAGTGATGAAGAATCCAACACTGTAAGCTCTTCCGTAAATCCTTTGCACAGCGGCGTGCTCGTAATGCCCGATGCGGCTGACGGAGCGATTTTATCAACTCTTCTCTTGGAGCAGCTTGACTTGCTCGGTATACACGTTACAGAGGCTGATTATCTTGATACCGACGTAGCGGATGAAACCTTTACGTACGTGCGCGGCGCACTTTCGGACGAGGCGTATGACGTTTTTTCGCAGGAGTTTGACGATCCGCGTGTGTCCTACTCGGCTACGTGGCGCGAGGCGTGCCTTTCCGTGGCAGACGGTAATGCGGGGTACTGCATCCTTCCGTTTGAGGAGCGTGGCGGAGTTCGTGTGCCTATAATATCCGAGCTTGCGGCAGGCCTTGGGCTTAAAATCGTTGCGGTTACACCCGTTTTCGGCTTTGAGGGTAATGCCGATATGAAATATGCGCTTCTTAAGCGCGGATTCGTTATCCCCGATAATGACGAGGATACGGATAGGTATCTTGAAATAAAGCTTCCCGGCAATATAAACGGCGGAATACCGCGCCTGTTTTCTGCAGCGGAGGGACTTGGTGTCTCTGTTTACAGAATAAACACCCTCGGAGATACCGATTCACTTTCTTACTCTGTTATATTTAAGGATGGCGGGGGCGGCTTTGCGGCGCTTCTCACCTATCTTTCTGTATTTATCGGTGAATATCTACCGATAGGAATTTATAAAAATCTTGAATAGCGAAAGGAAACGGCTAATGACAAAGCGTATAGAGTTTAGAACGAGCGGAACCTGCTCGCGAATGATAATAATTGACGTTGAGGACGGCGTGGTTAAGGATTGCACCTTTGTTGGCGGATGCGCCGGCAATACCAAGGGCGTTGGTGCTCTTGTGCGCGGAATGCGCTGTGAGGACGTAATTGCAAGGCTGGAGGGTATAAAGTGCGGCTTTAAGAACACCTCTTGCCCCGATCAGCTTGCGCGTGCTCTTAAGGCAGAGTGCAACAACTAATTTAAATTTACAATAATAGGTTTGGAGAAATAAAAAACAATGGGTTATAATGCAGAATTTAAAAGATGGCTTGAATCTGATGCGCTTTCGGTATCCGAGCGTGAGGAGCTTCTTTCGATAAAGGATAACGAGGAGCTTAAGGAGTTCCGCTTTGCAGAGCCTATGGGCTTTGGAACCGCAGGCTTGCGTTCTACTATGTATATGGGTATCGGTTGTATGAACCGCTTTACCGTAGCACAAACAACGCGCGGAATTGCGGCGCTTGTTAAGCTTGCAGGCGGTGAGGATCGCGGAGTTACGATCGCATACGATTCAAGAAACAATTCGGAGCAGTTTGCAAAAACCGCAGCATCGGTGCTTGCATCCTCCGGTATCAAGGTATATATATTCAACAGCCTTCGCCCCACGCCCGAGCTTTCTTATGCAGTAAGATATTTCGGTGCGCTTGCGGGTATAAACATCACGGCATCTCATAACCCGAAGGAATATAACGGCTATAAGGCTTATTGGGAGGACGGTGCGCAGATCAATCCCGATCAGGCAAAGATCGTTTCCGATAAGAGAGCAGAGTTTGACGTGCTTGACGTAAGCGGTACGGATGAGTATGAAAAGCACGTAGCAAGCGGTATCATTACCGTGCTTGACGAAAGCTTTGACGAGCACTATATTGCCGCAGTTATCGAAACCGCTATAAATCCCGACCTTGTACGCGAGGTTGCAAACGAGCTTAAGGTAGTATACTCCCCCCTCCACGGCGCAGGCTACAGACTTGTGCCCGAGGTATTTGCGCGTATAGGTCTTAAGCATCTTTATACCGTTGATTCTCAGATGGTACCCAACGGTGATTTCCCCACGGTTAAAAAGCCCAATCCTGAGTATGCAGATGTATTTGAGGACGGTATCCGCATCGCAAACGAGGTTGGCTCCGACCTTGTTATAGCAACAGACCCCGATTCTGACAGAGTCGGAGTTATGGCAAGAGGTGCAGACGGTGCATTCGTTACCGTAAGCGGCAACCAGATGGGCGCGCTCCTTTTGGACTACGTAATAGAGCAGAAGAGAGTGCTTGGTAAGCTTGATGCAGATGCATTCGCCGTAAAGAGCATCGTATCCACCGATATGGCTTACAAGATCGCAGAGGTTCAGGGCGTAAAGCTTTACGACGTATATACAGGCTTTAAGTTCATAGGCGAGGTTATCAAGGATTACGAGGCATGCGGTAAGGCATCCTCCTTCCTTCTCGGCTTTGAGGAAAGCTACGGCTACCTGCTTGGCTCTTATGCAAGAGATAAGGATGCGGTTGAGGCATCTATGATGATACTTGAAATGACCGCGTACTACAAAAAGCGCAATATGACTCTTATCGATGCGCTTGATGCTCTTTATGCAAGATACGGCACCTACGGTGAGCGCACCGTGGATATCTATATGGAGGGGCTTGACGGAATAGAGAAGAGAAAGAGAGTTATGCAGTCTATGCGTGATTCCGTTCCCACCGTATTCGGCGGTGTAAAGGTAGTTGAGGCGCGTGATTATAAGAGCGGCGTTATCTCTTATGCAAACGGAAGCACGGCATCTACCGGCTACGCACCCTCCGACGTTCTTTATTACGTGCTTGAAAACGGCGATAAGATCGTAGTTCGCCCCTCCGGCACAGAGCCCAAGATCAAAATTTACGTTCTCGCACATTCAACCGATCGCGCCGATCTTGAAAGCAAGATAGAGGTGTACAGCCGCGATGCAAAGGCACTTGCGGAAATTTAAAATAAATTTAACGGTGTAAAAAAGTGATAGAAAAACAAAACCACATAAGAAACTTTTCCATAATCGCGCATATCGACCACGGTAAGTCGACTCTTGCAGACCGCCTTCTTGAAAAAACAAGAACGGTAGCTGTGCGCGATATGGAGGAGCAGATACTTGATAATATGGATCTTGAGCGCGAGCGCGGTATTACGATAAAGGCGCGCGCGGTAAAGCTTTCCTATACCTCTGTCTCGGGTGATGAATATGAGTTCAACCTTATCGATACCCCCGGTCACGTTGACTTCGGCTATGAGGTATCAAGATCGCTTAAGGCGTGCGAGGGTGCGCTCCTTGTTGTTGATGCAACACAGGGTGTTGAGGCGCAAACGCTTGCAAACGCATACCTTGCGATAGATAACAACCTTGAGATATTACCCGTAATAAACAAAATAGACCTTGCCAGCGCCGATATTGAAGGCTCTCGCCGCGAAATAGAGGATATTATAGGTATCCCTGCAGAGGACTGTCCTGCAATATCCGCTAAAAACGGTATAAATATCGAGGACGTTCTTGAAAAGATAATAACCGAGATCCCCGCACCCGAGGGGGATCCAAATGCCCCCTTAAAGGCGCTTATTTTTGACTCTCATTACGATCCCTATCTTGGCGTTGTCGTATATATAAGGATCTTTGACGGTACGGTAAAGGCAGGCGATAAGGTAAGACTTATGGCAACGGGCACCGAGTTTGAGGTAAACGAGGTCGGTACAATGCAGCCCTTCGGCTTGCGCAAGTGTGCCGAGCTTGGCGTTGGTGACGTTGGATACTTCACAGCAGCTATTAAAACGATAAGCGATACAAAGGTAGGCGATACAGTTACCGCCGTAGGCAATGCGGCAGACGAGCCTCTTGAAGGCTTCCGCGAGG
>JAZRLU010000164.1:0-3151 GCA_045647045.1 Eubacteriales bacterium | reverse complement strand
AGTATGCGTGGTTGGTAAGAGCAATGGGGGTCTTGCCCTCGGGGGTTGCGGTGTAGTCGATAAGCAGGCTTGCACCGTCAAGCACGTAAGTAACCTTTACGTTAAGCGCAGAGGGGAAGCCCTCCTCACCGTCAAAGGAGTTGTATTCAAGGGTGATGGAGTTATCGGTATAGTCAAGCACGTTCCAGATCTTGTGATCGTATCCGTCACCGCCGTGAAGGCAGTTGCCGTGATCGTTTTCGGGGAGCTTGTACTGCTTGCCGTCCATAGTAAAGGTTGCATCAGCAACTCTGTTTGCAACTCTTCCGATAAGTGCACCCTGGTGCGAGGTATCTTCGAGATACGTAGCAAGATCGTCAAAGCCGCCAACGATATCCGTGCCGAATGCCTTGAAGTTAACTATAGTGCCGCCGCGAGTCATAATATTAACAAGCGCCTTGTCAGACTTAAGAGTATAGAGGTATACCTCCTCACCTGTGGGGAGAGTACCGTAAAGCTTTTTTTCCATAGTAAATGCCGCCTTTCATTCAAATAAAATTTATCAACATATATTATAACTTAAAATATTCAAAAAGTAAAGAGAAAAAAGCGAAGTTTATTGACATTTTTTTATATTTGTGATAAAATAATTTGCATAGAACAAAGCAGAAAGAAGAAAAAATGAAAAACAAGCTTACTATAGTTATAAACGGTGCGGGCGGCGTAGGCAAGGATACCCTTTGCGATCTTACCGCAAAGCACTTCAGGGTAAAGAATATATCAACCATCACCCCTATAAAGGATCTTGCCCGTATGGCGGAGTGGGACGGCTCGAAGGACGATAGGTCAAGAAAGTTTTTGGCAGATCTTAAGCAGCTGTGCGTTGCATATAACGATTTTCCCACCAACTGGGCATACCGTGAGTACCGTGATTTCCTTACGTCCGAGGATGAGATACTCTTCGTTCATATCCGCGAGCCTGAGGAGATCGCAAAGTTCGTTCGCCGCACGGGCGGAGATGCAAAAACTCTGCTTGTAAGGGCAGGCGAGCGTATGAGGCGCGATAAATACGGTAACGATGCAGACGATAGGGTAGAGAACTACTTCTACGATTATTACTTTAACAATGACGGCTCGCTTGAAGAGGCGGAGCGCGGCATTACCGCACTGTTTACCGATATTATGAGCGGCAACGATACCGCGGCTGATTAAATATAACGAAAGGGGACATCCCAATGAAAGAGTACGTTTTTGATGCTGCACACGCTGCAGAGTCCTGCATTGAATGGATACGCGAATTTTTTGAAAAGAACGGCAAGGGTTGTAACGCCGTGCTCGGCGTTTCCGGCGGTAAGGATTCAACCATAGTTGCCGCGCTTCTTGTGCGCGCTCTCGGTAAGGAAAGAGTAATAGGCGTGCTTATGCCAAACGGCGAGCAAAAGGATATCTCCGATGCTTACGCGGTATGCGAGCTTCTCGGCATACGCCACCTTGTAGTAAATATCAAGGATGCGGTAGACGGTGTTACCGGCGCAATAGAGAAAACGGTTGCACTTTCCGAGCAGGCGCGTGTAAATCTGCCCCCGAGAATAAGAATGTCTACCCTTTACGCGGTAAGCCAGTGCTACAACGGCAGGGTTGCAAATACCTGCAACTTAAGTGAGGATTGGGTTGGCTATTCCACAAGATACGGTGATTCGGTTGGCGATTTTGCGCCCACGTCCTGCTTTACCGTAGAAGAGGTAAAGCTTATTGCGGCTTATCTCGGTATTCCCGAGCGCTTTTACAACAAGGTACCTGCAGACGGTCTTTGCGGTAAAACAGACGAGGATAATCTCGGATTTACCTACAAAATGCTTGACGACTATATACGCCGCGGCATTGAGCCCGAGCCCCGTATCAAGGCTCATATAGATTCGCTGCACGAAAAAAATCTTTTTAAGCTTTCTTATATGCCCGTTTTTGAATATAGCGGCAAATAAATCAAAAAAGCACCTCATGGGCGCGGCAAAAACCGTCCTTGGGGTGTTTTTTATCAAATACCGAAAACAAAATTTCAAATTCTTATAATAACCGTCGGCGGCGCGCATACTATATTTGACCGAAACGGTCGAAAGGAATTCTGAAAAATGAAAAACGGTAAAAAAAGCTATGATGAAAAAAATGTGGGCAAAAATAAAGGCAATTTTTCACGCGATGAAAGCGAAATGAGAAAGGCGCCCGGCTACAGCGGTGCGGTCCCCGGTGTAAACACTCCCAACATTGAGCTCCCCGCATTCAATCCCCCTATCCCCAACAGGGCGTGGACGGCAATGCGCGCAGGGCTTGATATAGACGATCTGAGCCCCGAGGAGCGCCGCGAGCTTTATCTCGGCAGGGATAACGTGCTCTGATGCTCCTTTGATCGGCATCCTTGTAAAGCGAAAAAGGGTCGGCGTAAGCAATCGCGCTTCGCCGACCCGATCTTTATGACACTCAACATATCCATTCTACCAAAAATAAATGAAAATGTCAATACTTTTTTGGCAAAATGTATATTTTCTGCGTTTTGTACAAAAAATATTTGTTAAGTTTTGATAAAATGCCAATTGAAAAATGCGTTTTTTTATGTTATACTGTAGACACAGAAAGGAAAGGTACGGTCCGATGATAAGATAAGAAAAATCTCAAAGGCAAGGGTCATTGAGTCGCACAAAGTGCGTAGGAAAACAAAAAAACAAACAGGAAGGTACGGTCCAATGAAATCTTAAAAGGATTTCTCTTAAAGGGCTATGTGAGAAAGAACACGGCAGATGTAAAAAACACGGCGGTGTAACGCGTTTATATAGATGCAAAAAAGGTTTTATCACAGGCACGTGGGGCGCATACCCGATATAAGAGAGATCAAATCGGAAAACGCATAGCAAAACTTTCTCCTGATCTGTAAAAATTCACCCCCGATAAACCGTAGAAAGCGAGGATAATCAAAGGATGTTAGATACTAAGACAGAACAGTGCTGACCTCCGGCTGCAGAAGATGTGGTCGGAGGTCAGTTTTTTTGTCTTTTTTATTATCCTCTATTGAAAACGCGCCGTATTTGTGCTATAATCATACGCAAGAAGGAATAAACACAGCGCATATCCCTTTGGGGTAGACCGTGCATACTGCTTGACGGTATCGTACGGGGGTAAG
>JAZRLU010000163.1:0-2596 GCA_045647045.1 Eubacteriales bacterium | reverse complement strand
CGCATCTTGGCGCGGGGGCTACCGTTTCAAATCTGCGCCTTGACAGATGCGAGGTACGTATAGGACCGCGCGAGGGCGGAATTATGAGCGGTATGAAAAAGCTTGGCGCCCTGATAGGTGACGGTTGCGAGATAGGCTGCGGTGCGGTGCTTATGCCCGGTACGGTTGTTGGCAAGGGGGCGCGAATTTATCCGCTTGCCGTTGCATCGGGAATTATTGCAAGCGGTGCTTCCGTACACAGATAGGAGGAATATATGCGGCTTTTTGGCACGGACGGAATAAGAATGCGAGGTAAGGAGCTTACGGGCGGTACTCTACCCTATAGGATCGGGCTTGCCGTTGCACGGTATTTTAAAGAAAAGTGCGAGGGCGGTAAGGTGCGCGTGCTTATAGGGCGCGATACAAGGGCAACGGGCACCGCGATCGAGCGCGAGCTTGCACGCGGTATTGCGGCAGGTGGGGGTGAGGCACACTCGCTTGGCATAGCGCCCACACCTGCGATTGGATATTTAACCGAGATGCACGGATATACCTGCGGAATATCGGTAAGTGCATCGCACAACGGCGCGGAGTATAACGGAATAAAGATAATAGGCGCTGACTCAAAAAAGCTGCCCGATGCGGATGAGGATATGATCGAGGCCATCGCGGCAACTGCAAGCGCGCCGAGCAACGAGTGCGACATAGGTATAAGTGACGTATCGTATCTTACGGAGGACTACAAGGCGCACGTTATCTCCACCGCAAGAGCACCGTTACGGCTTAAGGTTGCGCTTGATGCGGCAAACGGTGCGGCATACCTGCTTGCACCGCAGATATTTAACTCTCTTGGGTGCGAATGTGTTACCGTAGGATGCAGCCCTGACGGTGAAAATATAAATTATAAATGCGGTGCAACGGATACGGATGCCCTATGCCGTACGGTTATAGAGCACGGATGTGACGCCGGGTTTGCCTTTGACGGTGATGCTGACAGATGTATTGCGGTAAACGAGCGCGGCGAGGTGGTGGACGGTGACGGCGAGATAGCCGTGATCGCGGAATATCTTAAGAAAAGCGCCGGTATATGCGGCGAGATTGTTGGCACGGTTATGACAAACGGCGGACTTGCCGAGGCACTTTTACCGCTTGGGCTTACGCTTGCACGCACGGCTGTAGGTGATAAATACGTAAGCGAGAGAATGTGCCTTGTGGGCTCTGCCCTTGGCGGTGAGAGCTCAGGGCATATAATAATATCCCACCTATCAAGAACGGGAGACGGGCTTGTTACCGCGGCTTTACTTGCACATATACTGTGTGAGGGCGAGTGCAAATTTTCGTATTTGTGCCGTAATATGAAATATTTCCCGCAATTTTCGCTTAATATCCGTGCGGATGCGGAGAAAAAGGCGCGTTTTTTGAGTGATGAGCGCATTGCTATGGCTATTGCCGAGGCGCACCGCGCCCTGCAGGGCGGCAGGCTTATTGTACGCCCATCGGGTACGGAGGAAAGGATACGGATAATGGCTGAGGCGGCAAGCGGTGCTCTTGCGGCGAAGGTAGTAAGAGCTCTTGGCAAGAGGATAGAGGATCTTTTGCAAAAATAAAATGGGCAGAAGCACCTTGAAAGCCGTGCCTCTGCCGTTTATTGAAATTATAAAAATCTTCCATGTGATAAAAGCGGCTCACCCTCTGTAAGAGTGATCACGCCGTAGGTTGGAGAGCCATTCATACCTATTGCGCCGGGGTTCATTATATAAAACGGCTTTTTTGCGGCAAAGCCCTCTTTTTCTGCCGCCTCGATGGGTATATATGCGGCAACGGGGCTATGGGTATGACCGAAAAGAACTATATCCGCATCCGTTTCTACAGCAAGCCTTACCGTGCCTGTGATCCCGTATTTTACACCGGTAAGATCGCCGTGATTATATACGATGCGCTTGCCCATAAGGGTGCACTCCCCTGTTTTGGGAATGCTTTGCCCCATTGCTATAAACGTAGTATCGCAGTTACCCCTTACGATAAAGAAGGTTACCGAGGGAAATTCGCCCCACAGCTCGTCAAGATCACGCAAGCCGTCTCCAAGGAAAAAGACTGCCTCGCAATCGGGATGATTGCGAAGTGCGCGGCGCATAAAGCCCGCATAGCCGTGAGAATCGGAAAAAACAAGACATTTCATATTTTTATTAACCCTTTTTAATAAAACGAATATAATGTAAACAGTAGAACGGAGGTGCTGTATGAAATTTGATAAAGAAAAGCTTAAGAGCCTTGCCGCCCTGCCTGACGGCGAGTTATGGAATACCCTTACCGCGATCGGGCGCGAAAAGGGGCTTAATATCAAGGCAACTCAACCGCCCGCTGACGAAATGGCGAAGATACGCCGTGCGCTTTGCGGCGAGCTTGGCTTCCGCGAGGCGCTTATGCTTATTGACAAATATAAAAGAGGCTCGTGATGAGCGGTGCTGATACGTTTGGTATACTCGGCACTATTCTTGATAACCCCGAGCTTATCCGCAGCGTGCTTGGGGCATTTAACAGAGGAAAAAGGCATAAGGACAATAGCGATAATACTGTAGCTGAGCATACTACATACCGCCGCTGCGGACCTGATGAG
>JAZRLU010000162.1:0-6341 GCA_045647045.1 Eubacteriales bacterium | reverse complement strand
CCCCCTTATCATTTACAAAGGATCGAAGCTTGTATGAGTTTGAGCCTACAGTGTTTAGCTCGCACCACTCGTCACTTGGGAATCTGTATACGTCTATGATACGCTCGCGTGTGCTCGGGCTGTTGCCATTTTTCGCAGTTTTATCCCACGTGCCGATACAGTAATGATCACCAACCGTTACTCCGTCAATATTAAGCCGCGGGAAAAATATACCGATAGCCAGGCAAAAAGAGGGATACATATGCGCAAAATTAAGCGCCGTTTGCCCTCCCATGGAGGCACCTGCAAGCAAAACTCTGTCTGTAAGATTATAATGCGTTACGGCATAGCGATACGCTTTATATAGGGCGAATACGTGCTCGGGGCATCCCATAGTGATACCGTGCGGCAAAGCGCCCGAAACGTCAAGCGCGGCATATCCTCTATCAAGGCAATCGGGCACAAGATTCAATCCGCCTACGTTATCACGATCGCAGGAAACGTTGCTGCCGGCACCGTGGCAGGCAAGAACAAGCTGCGTCGGCGCTCCGTTTTCCGTATAGGTATCCGGCAAAGCCAATACGCACTCGCATTCGCGAGGTTCGTATTTATCGGTAATTTCATTGGCTGAAGAGCGCGAAACGTCTCGGAAGCCGTTAAATTCTACGCGGAAATATATAAATTCCCTCTCGCCAAGGGGTGTGATCGGATTGCCCGATTTATCCTTTGGAGCAATCCTTTTTTTAATCTCCATTAATCTATCCCTCCATTTTTTCCGTATTAGCTTTCTCGGGATTCCTTATGATTCCCACAACAGATGAAATAATAGCTACCGATTCATAAACAGCACCGCCAAGCGAGCTGGCAAATATATCATAGGTAAGAACAAGCGGTGAGCTTATAAGTATGCTCTTACGCACGTTCTGCGAATTACTGAAGGACATACAATAGGTATTTATGCCTATACCAAGAAGAACGAATATCGAATACCACGCCTCCCAGGCAATAGCGCATATAACAACCTGCGCTACAACAAAGATAGCCGGGATAACGGGAGACGTAATTCCCTTTCTCGTTCTTACGTCATATACGGCGTTTCGTGCAATATTAAGCACATTCATTGCCATAGCCGAATATGCACCTATAAGGAAATAGTGCACACAGAATACTATAGCAACCACAGTTTGCATAATGAGAAGCTGGCGCTTGGTACGCAGCTGATAAGAAACAAAACCGAGGATGATAGCCACTATACCGAAAAGCTGACCGATCATCCAACCTATTCCGTATGTATCATAAAGATCTGTAAAAAAGTCTGCAACAGCTGTCATTTTAGCTCCAACCTTAAGCATTTTTCTAAATTATATCACCCACCGCGCGTAATGTCAATAAAAAGGCTATCTTTTTATGCAAAACATAAATTTATTGGAAAAGGCACATATTTACCTATGCAAAACTGCTTGACAACCAAACGCTTTGTGATGTATAATTTTATTACAAGTTAATCACCCGAGAGGGAAGGAGTTTTTGTATGAAAAACATCGTTGTAGAAGGTCACAGAGGTTATTGCGCTCTGTATCCCGAAAATACACTTATATCTTTTGAGGCGGCGCTTGATCTTGGTGTTGATGCGATAGAATTTGACGTGTGGCTTACGTCGGATAAGGTTCCCGTTCTTATGCATGACGGTAATGCAAGGCGTACCTGCGGTGTGGATAAGCATCTGCGCGATATGACACTTGCCGAGGCAAAGGAGCTTGATGCCTCTTATAAAGAAAAATTCGGTGATAAGTACGCCGATATGAACGTTCGCGTTCCCACTCTTGAAGAGCTGCTTATACTTTGCCGCAACAAGCGCCCTGATATCAAGCTTGGCGTTGAAATAAAGGAATATACAGAGGAAAACGTGGATCTTACCGTTGCCCTTCTTAAAAAATACGGATTCTTTGATACCTGCTATTTCTATGCATTCAACGGCAGGATCATTAAATATCTGCGTGAAAAGTACAACGGCAGAACTATGGGATATCCCGATTTTCAAATGCGCGAGTTTGCTTCCGATACATACAGCTATTATGCCGAGATCGGACTTGCTATGAATATAGTAAAATCCGAGGTATTCCCCATTTTTGCCGCAAAGGGACTTCCTATGCACCTTTACTGTGCCGATACGGAAGAGGACGTACGCCTTTGCATTGAAAAGGGTGCAGATCTGATTACCGCCAATGATCCCGTACCGCTTATGAAGGTTCTTGGCAGACTTTAAAAGGAAAGTGCAGATAATAATGTATACAACAAAAAAGTTTCAATATGCTGCCGCTGTATCCTATCTTTTGATAGCATTATATAACTTAATCGTTTCGATATCGGCGTTTATAGCCGCTCCGTCCATGATCTCCGTCAATTTTTGGAGCATCGCAAAAATTATATTATCGGTAGCTATTGCCATCATCGCCTTTAAGAGTAAGCACGGCTTTACGTTATCAATATGCGTCTTCTTTTACGGATTCGGCAGCATGCTTAGAACTGCGGGGATGATGGGCACGTTAATATCGCAATATTTTAATGCCATGTTTTCCGGCGATGCTATACTTCTTAACTTCTTACTTTTACTTTCAAGCTTGCTTGATATGGTAGCGCCGCGTATCGCTTATTTGGCACTTGCAATAATCTGCCTTAACAAAGATAAGAGCAACAGATTTCTTAAGGCTGTATTCGGACTGTTTATAAAGCTCGACCTTCTCGGTATACTTATGAACGTCATTGCCTTGATAATAGAGCGTTTGCCTACTATTGCCCCCGAAGTCTTTGTTCAGATGATCATCACGTCCGCATTGGAATGGCTTGCGCCTCTTCTGCTCTATAAGTGGCTTGCGGCAGACGACGTTACCGCGGCAAGCGCAATAAATTATCACTCCGTAAGCGTAGCGAACTCCACGCCCGTATTTACAGAGGTTCCCGTCAATGCGTCAACGCCCGAAAAGCCTATCGAAGCGGAAGAAAATACCGAAGAAGATACTTCGTCAGGCTCAAAAAATATCTAAATCACCTGCCTTTAACAAAAGCTAAGAATACGGCTTTACACACAAACATAAGCGAGTTGCTACGGCGGCTCGCTTTTTTATTGATTATCAAGCTATTTTCAACAAAATGATTTACAAATCAAGGAAAATATGTTACAATTAAATCACAATTTTAAAATCAAGTAAGCTATAGCATAATTCAATCAGATAAGGGGCTTTTATGAAAAAGATATTTTTGATGCTTTTAATGGCATTTGCCGTTTGCATCTCGCTTATTGCCTGCAATACAGACGGGGGCGAAATAAACGGAGATGAGCCGAACGGTGATAATGGCGGAAGCATAACTTCCGAATGTGATACGCTTGGGCACGATTGGGCTGATGCAAGCTGCACCGTAGCAAAAACGTGCGCGCGTTGCGGAGCGAAAGAAAATTCCCCGCTCGGTCACACTTTCACCGTTTTGAAGACAACCGATACGCAGCATTGGTATGAATGCGCTGTTTGCAATACGGAAAAGCCGGATAGCAAGGCTGCGCATAGCGGAGGCAATGCTACCTGCCTTGCAAAGGCAATATGCGCGGTGTGCAGCACAAGCTACGGAGAGCTTGGCGATCACACGTACAATGAGAACAAGTGGGAATACCGCGAAAGTGACGGTCACGCGCACAAGTGTACGCTTTGCGATACGTATACTACCCCGATAGCACACACGCCTAATATAGATGCACCTACCGAGGATACGGCAAAATTCTGCACCGCGGAGGGCTGCGGATATATTATAGCGCAGGCACTTAACCACGAGCACACCAAGGCTGATGCTTGGGAATACAATACCGTAAACCATTGGCACGATTGCACCGCTAATGACGGTATGGAATATGACGTAGCACCGCACACCTTTGATAACAGCTGTGATACCGACTGTAACGACGGATGCGGATATACAAGGCAGCCCGAGCATAGCTTTACCGTGCTTAAGAATAACGAGCTGCAGCATTGGTATGAGTGCAGCGTTTGTAATACCGAAAATGCCGAGAGCCGTACCTCGCACACGTTTAGCGAAACGGTTTTAAAGAAGGCAACCACCTTTGGAAAGGGCGAGAAGAAGCATACGTGCAGCTGCACATACAGCTACAAAAGCGAGATCCCCGCAACAAAAACGCTTAAGGTGCTTGCTATAGGTAACAGCTTTAGCCAGGATGCGATGGAGCACTTATATCTCGTATGCAAGGATGCAGGCATAGAAACTATTGTGCTTGGCAACCTTTATAAGGGCGGTTGCTCTCTTGCAACGCATCTTTCTTATATGGAAAACGGCACGGACGGCTATACCTTCTATCTTTCAAGCGATGCAAGCGGCGGCATGGTAAAAAACAAAGACAATGCAACCGCGCTTTACGCCATTGAATACGCAGATTGGGACTATATCACCCTTCAGCAGGCAAGCCAGTCCTCCGGAAAGCCCGATACCTACTCTGCCCTTCCGGGTGTTATCAGCTACGTAAACGAGCATAAAACGTCAGATGCAGAGCTTGTTTGGCATATGACGTGGGCTTACCAGGCGAATAGCACGCACAGCGGCTTTGCTAACTACGGTAACAATCAGGGCACGATGTACAGCGCTATAATAAGCACGGTACAAAGCACTATACTTACCAACAAAAGCATTGCAAAGATCATTCCCAACGGTACGGCAATACAGAATCTGCGCACCTCGCACCTTGGAGATACACTCACGCGCGACGGATATCACCTTTCGCACGGAATAGGACGGTATACGGCGGCACTCACCTACCTTGCGGCTCTTACAGGCTATGACGTAAGCAAAATTGATGCAGTTCCCTCCTCTTATACCGAGATCGGCGGGCATCTTGATTGCATTACAGAGGCTGTAAAAAATGCCATTGCCAAGCCTTACGCGGTTACAAAATCATCGTATGAGCCTGCAGATACGATCCTTGGCACAAGCCTTTCGCCTCTTACGCAAGAGGACCGAGAATACCTTTCGGCAAAAGGCTACGATCCCGATAGATATATGCTGCTTGATCTTACTATCTACGAAAACGCCTACTATAACTCAACCGGCACGTCCAATTCTGCGAATCTCCAGTATCCCTCGTCTACACATAATCATTATTACAAATTCCTTGCTACACAGATATTCACAAGAAGCGAGCTTATCAACGGAAGCCTTATCAGGGTTAACAGCGGATATCGTTACCGCCCCGACGGATGGGATAATTACCCCGCGACAAATTCCCTTACCCGCCCCGGCAACGTATCAACCGAGCTTACGGTTGTAAGCGAGGAATGGTGGGGAAATTACAATCACCGCGCATTTAATATATCCAAATCCTCAAGCGCGAGCATATACAGCGCAGAGTCGGATAACTTTAAAATATACGTTCCCGTAGCAAAAAGGGAGGCTCTTAATGCGGATGATAAGGCATACCTTACAGAGCTTGGTCTTAATCCCGACGAGTATCTCGCGCTTGATCTTTCCTACGTCCTCCACGCGTACTACAATAGCTCTAAAAATAATTCAAGCATTGTTAAGGATGGCACCGATTTCTGCGCTAAATATATATGCACACAGATATTCTCGCGCTACGATATAACCCTTGGCAGCATCATACGCGTAAAAAGCGGATATCAATACCGCCCCGAGGCTTGGACCAACCTTAACAAAAACAATTCCGAGCGCCCCGGCAACGTAAAAACCGCAACAACCGTTATAGACTCTGTGTGGTGGGGCAGCTGGAATTACCGCGCATTTAATCTTTCAAATGCGGACGGCTCGTCTGCACTCACGGATGCAGAGGCTTCATCTATAAGAATTTACGTAAAGATCAAGTAAGCCATAAAAACGAACTACCACAGATGCCTTCGCATTTGTGGTAGTTTTTTATCTATATTTCCCTGCGGCGATAGGATGAGGGGGTAACGCCAAGCTCGCTTAAGAATACCTTTATAAGGTGAGAGGTATCGGTAAAGCCTACTGCTACCGCTATTTCTGCCTCTGTTAACGTGGTTTCGGTAAGCATCTGCTTTGCCATATCCACCCTATGCCTTCTTAAAAATTTAGCAGGAGCTTGCCCTGTTACGCGCTTAAACTTGGTTATATACGCATTTCTTGACATTTGCGCGATACGCGCAAGAGCATCAACGGTAAGGGCATCACCGTAATGCTCGTACAAATGTGCAATGCTTGCAAGGAAAGCCGAATCCTCTGTAACCGTGGGCGAAAGTGCAGGAGCACGGCGCTCATATATCTCACAAAGCCTTGCTATTATTATCATTGCCTCCGCGCTTGATACCGTGCATTCCGTAATGCTTTCA
>JAZRLU010000161.1:0-1450 GCA_045647045.1 Eubacteriales bacterium | reverse complement strand
TGCGGTAAGTCTGTGCTGCTGATTTTCCGCACTCCTTGCGCCCACCGTGGTATATGCAAGCAGGTCGGAAAGATAGCGGTGATTTTCGGGGTAAAGCATCTCATCCGCACAGCCGAAGCCGCACTCGCTTATCGCGCGGATGTGCAAGCGGCGTATCGCCTCAATGCCAAGCAAAAGATCGGGCGCAGAGTCGGGATCGGGCTGGTGCAGCATTCCAAGGTAGCCCTCGCCCGTTGTGCGCGGCTTGCCCGTATAGATGCGCGGCACAATAAGTATGCGATCCGATACGCGCTCATCAAGCCGCTTTAAGCGGTAAAGATATTCCATTACGGCATCCTCTCTGTCAGCAGAGCAGGGGCCTATTATAAGAAGCAAGCGCCGATCCGCGCCGCACAGCACGTTCTTTATTTCACGAACGCGCCTTTCGCGTGCTTCTGCGGCATCCATTGAGAGGGGCATATCCGCCTTGATCTGCATCGGGATGGGCAGCTTGCGGTAAAATTTCATATTCATATAAATAACTCCGTTTATAGGATGAAGGCTTTGCCGTCAGCCTATCTGTTTGATGTCCACACCAAGCGCTGCAAGGTGGCGGAAGAAATCGGGGTAGCTCTTCTTTGCGCACTCCGCGCCCTCTATCTCGCCGCCAAGGCGTGTAAGAAGCACCGCCATAGCCATAGCTATTCTGTGGTCGTTGTGCGCGCATATAGGCTCACTCGGCGCGTGTAGCACAGAGGGGGGCACGGTGATACAGTCCGCGCCTATCTCTATATCGCATCCGAGGCGCGAAAGCTCGCTTTTCATAGCCATAGCGCGGTTGCTTTCCTTGTGGCAAAGCCTGCCAGTGCCCGTAAAGTGCGCACCTCCGCGGTATGCCGCAAGCGCTATCGCAATAGGTGCAAGGTCGGGCGTGGCAGAAAGGTCTATCGGCTTACCGTCTGCCGCGGCTACACGTGCAAAGATATCCTCTGCGGCAGAATCGGGCTGGCGTGATAAGGGGGAAAGACCGTGCACGCGGCAGCTGCCGCCAAGGTAATTGAGCGCAAGGATATATGCCGCGCCGGACCAATCGCCCTCTGCGGTATATTCGCCGTGCATAAAGCGCTGATTTCCCGGCACGGTAAAGGTATATTTATCCTCGCGGTGCACAAAAACGTCAAAGCTCTCAAGCACCGAAAGGGTAAGATCTATATATCCGCCCGAGTTAAGCGGCGGCGCAACGCGGATAACGCTATCCCCATCTGCAGAGGGTAGGGAAAGCAAAAGTCCGCTGAGAAATTGGCTGCTTATATCCGCGCCTACGGTAAATTCGCCCGCCGAAAGCGGACCGTCTACCGTAAGAACTCTGCCCGATTTGGATATAAGAAGTCCGCGCTCGGCAAAAAGGCGCGTGTATTCGTCAAGCGGGCGGGAAAGAAGGCTGTCCGAGCCGACTATATGCACAAGTCGG
>JAZRLU010000160.1:0-4399 GCA_045647045.1 Eubacteriales bacterium | reverse complement strand
TCCCCCGGAAACAAGGCGGGCGGTATTACAACGCTTGAGGAAAAGTCGCTCGGCTGTGTGCAAAAGGGCGGCACCTCTCCCGTAACAGACGTGCTTGATTACGGCGATACCGTTACACGGGGTGGGCTTTCCTTGCTTAACGGCCCCGGAAACGATATGGTAGCCGTAACAAATCTTACCGCGGCAGGTGCGCACCTTATACTCTTTACCACGGGCAGAGGCACGCCGCTTGGCGCTCCCGTTCCTACCTTAAAGATATCTACAAACGCTGCTCTTGCCGAGCGCAAGCGCGCTTGGATAGATTTCGATTCATCTCCCTTGCTGGATGGCGCGGATCTTACCGATGAGCTGCTTTCACTCATCCTTGCCATTGCCGAGGGCAAGGAGGCAAAGAACGAGATCAACGGCTACCGTGAGATAGCAATATTCAAGCAGGGCGTTACCCTTTAATAAAAAATACAACCGACGGTCCCACGGTGGGTGTCGGTTGTATTTTTATTTAGTTATCCGAGGGGGGATTATTCCTCGGTTACGTCCTTTGAAGATTCCTCTTCGGTAGCCTCAGCCTCGGTAGCCTCGCTTTCCTTGCCAAGGCGGCTGTTTTCAACCGCGGTAAGAATAGCGTTTGTTGCGATACCGATGATAAGAGCGGTAGCGATAGCGGTGATCTGGATCACCTTGGATACTGTGCCTGCACCGTCTACTGCGTAGGGGATCTGAATGGTAAGTCCGCCGATACCGGAGATAAGAATAGATGCAACAACAAACAGGTTCTTGTTCTCACCAAGGTCAAGATCCTTGAACATCTTAAGACCGGATACTGCGATAAAGCCGTAAAGAGTAAGGCAGATACCGCCCATTACGCAAGAGGGAATGGTCTGAAGAAGTGCCATAACGGGGCTGATAAAGGAGAGAACGATACACATGATCGCGGTTGTGGTTATGGTAGCAACGGATGCATTTTTGGTTATAGCAACGCATCCTACAGACTCACCGTAGGTAGTGTTGGGGCATACGCCGAACATCGTACCTGCTATAGAGCCTACACCGTCACCGAGAAGGGTGTTGTCAAGACCGGGATCATCGATAAGATCGTGGTCGATGATAGAGGAAAGGTTCTTGTGGTCTGCGATATGCTCTGCAAATACTACGAGAGCAACGGGAAGGAAGGCTACGATTACTTCAACTACAGCACCGAAGTTAAGCTCCTCGGGAAGTCTGCCGTTAGCAAAGTTAGCAGCGATGATCTCAGCGGAAAATTCGCCGGATGCAAGCTCCTTAATAGCCTCAACGATAGCGAAATCGGGGAAGCTGAAGAATGCGGAGATACCCTTGAACTCGCCTGCAGCATTAACAAAGTTGTTCTTAATGGGTGCCCAGTTGATTATCATAAGGTAATCAAGATCTGCAACGGTACCGATAAGAGTGAATATTGCCGCAACAGCGTAGCCTGCGCCGATACCGATGATAAAGGGTATAAGCTTGGGCATTGTGTACTTTTTCTGAGAGGAGCAGATGATTACGGTAACGAAGGTTACGAAACCGCAGATAAGGGATACAAGGTTGTAGCCGCCGTTTGCTACGGAGGAGTTAGCCTTTACCATATCACCCATTGCAGAGCCTGCAAGGGAAAGACCGATAAGTGCAACCGTAGGACCGATGATAACGGGGGGCATAAGCTTGTTTACCCAACCGGTTCCAACAAAACGAATTACAAGAGCGATAACAACGTATACAAGACCTGCAACTACAGATCCGATAACGATACCGCAATAACCGTAAAGAAGAGCAACGGAAAGGGAATTGAGGAATGCGAAGGAGCTACCCAAGAAAACGGGGCTCTTGAAGCGAGTGAAGAGCTGATAAACGAGAGTACCTACGCCGGCACCGAATATTGCCGCAGGGATCTGCGTCGGAAGACCGATGATAGTAGGAACTGCGATGGTTGCCGCAAGGATCGCAAGCACCTGCTGAAGTGCAAATATCAGCATGCTTGAAAACTTCGGCTTTTCGTGAACGTCATAAATAAGTTTGTTTGCCATTGTTGTTTCCTCCACTATTATTTTTTTACACCGCCAAATATTCTATCACACAAGTTGCCGATTGTCAACAATTTATTCACATTTTCGGCAAAGTGTATCATTATCCGCAAAATACGGGCTTGCGCCTTACCGTGTCGCGGGCATGGCAGACGTCTTATGCACGGGGCTTTTTGTGCTTTTAAGCACGCCTGCGGCAAGCGCGTAAAATCAGTCTCTTTCATTTTTATGATATCTAAGGGATACGTTGCAATTATATAGAGCAAAAAGCGCGGCTAAATCCTGCAAAATTCACCTTTTTGCTAATTTTGCATTTTTATGGAAGGGAATATGCCGCTTTATGAATGAAAAGCCTTACTTTTACTTAATTTTTCTATTTTCACGCGGCAAAAAACTTGAAAAATGCAACTTTCCCTTTCGCAAAAGCGCGGGGAAAAGCTAAATTTTATCAAAATACGACCTTACCGCAGTGCTTTCGCGGTTGGACACGGTCTTACCTTTTATGATATAATATAGCATCAACAAAGGAAGGAATAAAAGGACTGTGGATATTGAATTTTGCACGGTAGTGGACAGTAAGGATGATGGCACTGCAGATACCGTGTACGAATACGTTCTGAGCTGCACCGATGAGGGCAACCGCGTTTGCGTTGCTATGAATTACCGCGGCAAGGTAAGCGAGTATACGCATACAAGCTTTACCTCGCACGCCGAGGCGCGCGAATTTTACGAGTTAGCGCGCAAAAATCTTGCAACACCCATCGATGCACCGTACGTATTTGAGGATAGCTTCGGTAAGCATCGCAAGGGCAGGATATGAAGTTAAAAGCGGAGATACCGTTGCTTTACGGCTCTCCGCTTTTCTGTTGATTTATTTAACAAGCTCGCAGAACTCGTCTATCTGTGCTGCGATAGTCTTAAGACCGTTTCTCCAGAAATCCTTATCGGAAAGATCAACGCCTGCAATAGCGGCGCACTCCTCGATATCCATAAGCGCCGTCATACGGAGCATCGTTTTATAGGTATCAACAAATGCCTTGCCCTCTGCCTTATACTTTGCGTAAAGACCGCGTGCAAATAAGCCGCCGAACGCGTAGGGGAAGTTGTAGAAGCTGAGGCTGCCGGAGTAGTAATGACCCTTGCAAAGCCACATATAGGGGTGCATTGCGTTTTCGTCTATTCCCTCACCGTATGCTGCCCTTTGTGCATTAAGCATAAGCTCGCAAAGTCTCTTTGCACTCATAAATTCCTCACCGCGATTTTCAAATACCGACGTCTCAAACAAATAGCGCGAGTAAATATCGCAAATGATCTGGCAAGCATCGGAAAGCTGACCTTCGATAAGCGCAAGCTTCTCATCGCGTCCCTGTGCCATAGCTATAGCTCTTTCGCAAACCAAAACCTCGTTAAAGGTGGATGCGGTCTCCGCTACGGGCATAGAGTAATCCTGATTAAGTATACCGTTCTTAAATACCTGCCTGTCGTGGAAGGAGTGTCCAAGCTCGTGTGCAAGGGTAACGATATCGGAGAACGAGCCGTCAAAGTTAGTAAGCACACGGCTCTGCTTTGCAGAGGGAACGCCGCAGTCAAATGCGCCGCCAACCTTGTTCTCTCTCGGATAGAAGTCTATCCATCTGTTTTCAAATGCACACTTTACCATATCGTAAAGCTCTGTATCAAATTCACCGAACACGCCAAGCAGGTAATCCTTTGCATCCTCGGCGGTGTAGGTTTTGGTGCTGCTGCCAAGGGGAGCAAAAAGATCGTACCAAGGAAGTGCGCCCTCGTTGCCGAGCGCGTGGGATTTCGCCTTAAGATATTTGCGGAATACGGGCATATATTCTTCCATAGCGCCTATAAGCGCATCAAGGGTAGATCTCTTCATTCTGGAGGTGTAAAGCGATTTTGCAAGGGGGGATTCATAGCCCCTCATCGAGCATTCGTTAAGCACCTGCAGCTTAATGCTGTTAAGGGCAAATGCAACCGCATCCTCGATCTTGGGGTAGCATGCAAGCTCAGCCTCGTATGCGCTCTTGCGCACGCTGCGGTCACTGTCGTATGCAAGGTTTCTTGCAGCAGAGAGGGTTATCTCCTTGCCATCATATTCTACCTTAACTCCGCTTGTAAGCGTGCTGTGCAGATCCTCCCACGCCTGCGCGCCGGAGATATTCATCTTTGCAAATACGGTCTCCTCACCGTCGGAGAGCAGGTATTTACTGTCTCTTACAATGTTGCGCAAAAGATATGCGTGCTCGGAAAGGAGCGCATCTGCCGCAATATGGCTCTCAATATCTGCAATGCCGGCAAAAGTCGGATCGTAGCCATGTCGTTCTGTGAGCCAAGGAGTTGTAGCCCCTAAT
>JAZRLU010000159.1:0-1359 GCA_045647045.1 Eubacteriales bacterium | reverse complement strand
CTTACCCCCACCGGGTGCGGAGAACAAAAGCATACCGCCCCTGCCGCGTGCCTGCCAAACGCTAAAGAGCCAGTCTGTGTATGCGCATTCGCTGCCGGGCAGGCGGAATATCAGCGAGCGCAGGCGCCTTTCACCTCCGCGATCGCGGCATACCCCAACACGTACCCCACTCTCACGGCTTATAAAGCCTGCGCAAAGCTCGTGCTCGTACGCCGCGGGCGAAAGCTCGGCAAGCACCGAGAGGATAGCTTCAAGCTCCCCTGCGCCGATACGCGGTGTAAGCGGCACGTTCTCCCCACCGATAACAAGCGAGCTTTTTCCGTGGGCGCGCAGGCGTATTTCGCTGATAAACGAATACCTGCCAACTCTTGATGCCATAATGCGCTCTATCTGCGCGCGGAGCCTCGGCGGTACAAGCGCAAGCGTGTCCGCAAGAGCCTCGGATGCCACGGATGGCATTCCGTGTGCCGATGGATATTCAGAGAAAACGGACCCTTCACCGCTTGAAAAAAGCTCTTTTGTGAGCTGCCGCGGCGGCTTTTCTGTATCCGATTCGCAGGGCACCTCGGCAGCCTGCAATGCGGGCGCGGCATAGGCCGCATTCGCCCCCGAAAATAAGGGCAGCTCCTGCCGCGCAGATATATCTGGCTTCGGTGTTGCAGCACAGCCTTGGGGCAGGGGCGTGTTATGTATTGGCGTATGCCTGATGGGCAAGCCGTTATTTTCCGTAATAGCCATTTTGCTCTCCTTTCTATCAAAAAGCAGCGCGGTTTTTGTTTATGAAATATCCGTAAATATCTTGATTCTTTCTTGCTTTTTTGGCATATACTTATTGACTTTCTCACCTTTTTATGGTAAAATCTATAATGGAAATCAAGGGGAATCAGCGCCTTTGATTTTTATACTCACATATTTGAAAGGAAATATCAATGAAATCTACAGGAATAGTGCGTAATATAGACGAACTTGGCCGTCTTGTAATCCCCAAGGAGCTTCGCGAAAAGATGGACATTCCCTCGGGCAGTGCCGTTGAAATATACAGCGAAGAGGACAAGATCATTATAAAGAAGTTTTATAACGGATGCATCTTTTGCGGATCTACCGAGCAGCTTGTTGATACTAAGGGTAAAACCGTTTGCCGTGAGTGCATAAACGAGCTTGCTTCTATTTGATCTGTCCATAAACTATATGAGCGTTTGATATAAAAAATACACATATGATATGAAAGGATCGCAAAATGAAAGTTGTAACCTTTGGTGAGCTTATGCTCAGACTTCAGCCCTACAATTATGAGAGATTCGTACAGTGCGACCACGTTGAATTCACCTTCGGCGGCGGTGAGGCAAACGTAGCAGTTTC
>JAZRLU010000158.1:0-1817 GCA_045647045.1 Eubacteriales bacterium | reverse complement strand
ATTAGGGGCTACAACTCCTTGGCTCACAGAACGACATGGCTACGATCCGACTTATGGGGCTTTGATTATCTCGGTGACTCCAGAACTGTTGACGTGCACGTTAAGAGACTTCGTGAAAAGCTTGAGGGTAAATCCGATAAGTGGGCTCTTAAGACCGTATGGGGCGTTGGCTACAAGTTCGATTCCGCAAACTAATCAAAAACATAAAAAACAGACTATCTCGCATTAGCGAGGTAGTCTGTTTTTGTTTAGTATCAGAAATTAAACGTTAACTGACCTATAATACTTCCCGTAGAGGGGAACTGGTTCTTTTTGAATTTGCTTACGTCTGCACCGAGGAAATCTATCCTATCCGTTGCAAGCTCGATCTTGCCGTGCTTTTTAGAGAATTGCATAAGCTGCGTTCCCGCAGAGGTTCTGGTGGTTTTATCCGGAATCTTGCCGCTGTCTATAAGCATTCCGCGACCGAGGTTGGAGCGTAGGAATATCGGCACGGACTTCCCTGCCTCGTAGAACGCACCGACGATAGGAGATGCGGTTGAAAATGCGCCCGTGATCTTACGGCGCTTTGTTTTAGCCTCGTAAGCAGACATCGGGATACGAACTCCCTTACCGTTTTCAAAAATGTATACCATATGGTGATCCGGTACAAGATCGTATATCATCTTGCAGGCGATAACGTGCTCGTCCTGATCCATATTAAGCTTTGAGGGTACGTATTCACCCATCTGCGAGGGCTTTGTAAGATCAAAATCTGCAACCTTTACGCGATAGATCTGTGCTTTATCCGTAAAGAACAGTATATCTCCGCGGTTGTCTGTATCCTCCTCGTAGATGATATAATCCCCTTCCTTAAGCTTCTGATCGTCTGCGGAGCGTGTACCCTGAACGGAAAGCTTTTTGAAGTATCCGCCGCGAGAGAGTACAAGGCGGCACTTGTAATTTTCGAAGAAGATCTCCTCTTTTTTAACTACCTCAATAGTGCTCTTTTCAACGATATCCGTAACTCTTGGCTTGCCGTACTTTTTCTTTACCGCCTTAAGCTGATCGATAATAAGAGCCTTAAGCTTGATCTCATCGCGAAGGGTTTCACGTATGCTTGCGATATCCTCACCAAGCTGCTTAAGCTCGTCTACCCTACCGATGATATATTGCTCGTTAAGATTACGAAGCTTTATATCGGCAACGTATTCTGCCTGCATTTGCGTAAGATTAAATGCGGCTGCAAGATTGGGAACAACGTCCTTTTCTTCCTTGGTTGTTCTGATGATCTGTATTGCCTGATCGATATTAAGGAGAATAGCGGCAAGACCGCAAAGCAGATGGTGCTTCTCTTCCTTTTTGCCAAGCGTATAGGTAAGCTCGCGGCGCAGACAGTTGCTTCTGAACTTTATCCATTCAAGAAGTATCTCGCGCACACCGAGAAGCATAGGCTTACCGTCAACAAGAATATTGAAGTTACAGTCAAAATTGTTTTCAAGCTCGGTTGCCGCCATAAGCTTTTTGATAACGATATCGGGATTTGCATCCTTTTTGAGATCGAAGGTCAAAAGCCTGGAGGCTGTAATATCTACAGAGTCTCTTACGTCGGAAACCTCGCGCAGCTTACCGCTTCTTATCATATCAACGGCTTTTTTGTTTATTGCCTCAATGCAGGATGAATAAGGTATCTCGATTATGTCTATGGCGTTGTTTTTCTTGTCATAGGCATATTTTGCCTGCATTTTGAAGCTGCCCGAGCCGGTAAGATAAATTTTCTTCATCTGCTCGTAATCATAGAGAATGGTTGCTCCTCCGGAAAAATCGGGAGCCTTGAT
>JAZRLU010000157.1:0-7649 GCA_045647045.1 Eubacteriales bacterium | reverse complement strand
TACTGTTTTACCGCCGGTGTTAGGACCTGTGATAACAAGCACGTCACAGTCATCCCCCACCGCAAGATCGATGGGAACAACGCGATCGGGATCAAGCAAGGGATGCCTTGCACGGCGCAGGGAAACCTTGCGCTCTGCGGTGACGTGCGGCATAGATGCCTTCATATCTATTGCAAGCGATGCGCAGGCGAAATAAAAGGCGATCTCGGATATATTATGATAATTAAGCGTAATAACGCTTGATGCCTCGCCGCATTCTGCGGAAAGTGCGGCAAGAATACGCTCTATTTCGTGCTTTTCGCTTGCCGCAAGGCTCTTAAGCTCGTTATTGGCATCAACTACCGCCATAGGCTCTACAAAAAGCGTAGCGCCCGAGGATGAGGTATCGTGCACAAGGCCCTTTATCTCCGCGCGGTACTCCGCCTTAACGGGAACAACGTATCTGCCGTTACGCATTGTAACGATATTTTCCTGAAGATACTTAAGCTTTGCGCCCGAAACGTAGCTTTGAAGAGTCTCCTTGATCTTATTATTGGTTTGTCTTATCTTACGGCGTATATCAGCAAGCTCTGCGCTTGCCTCGTCTGCTATCATATCCTCCGAGAGGATAGAGCGCTTGATACGGTCTTCAAGCGTGCGCGATATAAGTATTCTGTCAAAAAGCTCGTCAAGCACGGTATCAAAAAGCTTGTCCGTTTTAATATAGTCCTGCAGCATACGTGCGCTGTAAAGCAAGGACGCTACGTCAAGCAGCTCCTTGGGTGAAAGGACCGCGCCCTTATAGGCACGCTCTGCCGCGGGTACTACGCTTTCGGGCGCGCTGAAGGACGGATAGCCCTTTGCATTGACAAGCCTTTTTGCATCATCCGTGCATCTTTGCCTGCGGCGAACGGTATCGATATCGTCTACGGGTGAGAGCGAGAGTGCGCGTGCCGCAGCACCGGGGGTTGGCGCAAAGGCGGCAAGCCTTTCGAGTATTTTGTTAAATTCAAGTGTATTTAATGTTTTTTCGCTAAAATGCATCAGCGTTTAACCTCTTTATAAAATTCAAGTGATCTGAAGCTGCGCTCAAGCTGGTTTACAAGATATCCCTCGCAAGCGGTTGCAAGCAGCTTCATATCCTCATCCGATATATTGAAGGCGAAAAGGCGCTCTACGGGGCAATGTATAAGATAGCCGAGCGCGATCTTTGCCCCCTCCGGCAATATTGCCACAAGATGCCGCTGCCCGTCATCAAGCACGGGGGCTGCATACTCGTGCTCGCGATGGCACTGTGTGCACTCTATATTTCCGCCCATAATGTCAAAGATGAAATCCCCTTCCCTTCTGCCGCATTCCCTGCAGGCAAGCACCTCGGGCATAAAGCCTATTATGGAAAGGGCGCGGATCTCAAACGCCGCCTTTATCTTTTCAAGCGGACTTTTTTTCTCCGATATCGCATAAAGACAATTAAGCGAGAGGCGAAGCAATGCCGGGTCGGACTCTGCAGTAGTTACGTCGGAAAGCACCTCAACGATATATCCCGCAAGGCTCAGTCCCTCTATACTGTCACGCAAGCCGAAAAAGCTTTCGATAACCGATGCCTCCTTGACACGCAGCTTGTCCCCTCTCTGATCCAAAACGAAGGATGAATAGGTAAACTGCTGCGTGGGGGCAAGATTTTTATTTTTTAAGGACCTGCCGCCCTTTACAAGCGCAGTAAGCGTTCCGCTGCTTTCGGTGAATATGGATATAAGCTTATCCGACTCACCTATGTTAACACAGCGCAAAACAAGCCCCTTTACCTCCGTAGTCATTATCAGTCCTCTGTATATCCGAGATTTGCTACGTTAAACAGGCTCTCACGCCAGTTTTCCTTAACTCTTACGTAAAGCTCGAGGAATACCTTGGTATCAAGAAGTCTCTCTACGTCCTCTCTTGCATGCGTACCGATGCGCTTGATGGTGGCACCGCTTTTGCCTATTATAATGCCCTTGTGCGTAGCCTTCTCGCAGTAGATCTCCGCGCGTATGGAAACTCTGCCGCGCGATTCCTCCCAGCCCTCTATAACAACGGCTGTACCGTGCGGTATCTCCTCGTCAAGGTTACGGAGCAGCTTTTCGCGTATGATCTCCGCAACCATCTGGCGCTCGGGCTGATCGGTAACTATCTCATCGGAGAAGAACCAATCGCTCTCATAAAGATATCTCTTACATTCCTCAACAACGATATCCACGCCCTTGCCGTTCTTTGCGCTGACGGGAATAACGCTGTCAAAATCAAACTCCTTGGCATATGCGGCTATGGTTTTTGCTATATTTTCGGGGCGCACGGAGTCTATCTTGTTTATAACAAGGATCGCACCGACACCCTGATTGCGTATGCCGCGGATAAGATCCGCCTCAATATCACCTACCGCCTCTCTTGCCTCTACAACAAGCACAACACCGTCAACACCGCCGATAGTATCGTGCGTAGTCTTTACCATAAAATCGCCAAGCCTTGTACGGGGCTTATGCAAGCCGGGAGTATCAAGGAATACGAACTGATCATCCCCAACAGTATGTATACCGGTAATGCGGTTACGCGTTGTCTGCGGTTTTTTTGAAACTATCGCAACCTTCTCGCCTATTATTGTATTGAGAAGCGTTGATTTGCCCACGTTGGGACGACCTACTATTGCTATAAATCCTGTTCTTTTCATAAAATCTCCCCTATTTCTTCCTTGATACGGCGTTGCTTTTCGCATTGGATCTCATCGTCCTCTTTACTGCGCTCGTGATCGTAGCCGAGCAGATGAAGCGTTGAATGCACGGTAAGGAACGCCGCCTCACCGTTAAAGGTATTTCCAAGCTCTGCCGCTTGCGTGCGCACGCGAGGCACGGATATCACTACGTCACCAAGCATTACGCCAAGCGCGCATTCGCTTTCGGTAAGCTCGTCACTCTCATACATCGGGAAGGATAAAACATCCGTTTCGCTATCCTTGTTTCTGTAAGTGCGGTTAAGCTCTCTTATGTACTCTGCGGAGCAGAAGGTTACGGATATCTCCGCATCCCACTTGAAATTCTCATGGTCAAGCGTTGCCTCTACCGCGCGGCGTATAGCCGATTTAAGCTCATAACCCACCTCGGGGAAGCTTTCTGTTTGCGAAAAGTGTATAAAAAGATCTCTTTTCATAATTTATTCGGGCTTATCCGTGCCCTGCCTCCTTGCTCTGTATTGCTGCCTTTTATCCGTTTGCGTTTTCTCGTATTTTTCGTATGCGGATATTATTTTTCTTACAAGATGATGCCTTACCACGTCACGGTCGGTAAAGTTGAATATCGCTATATCCTCAATACCCGAAAGCACGTTTGTTGCAATGGCAAGTCCGCTCTTTTTACCTAAAGGTAAATCCGTTTGCGAAAGGTCACCTGTAACAACAGCCTTGGAGTTATATCCAAGCCTTGTTAAAAACATCTTCATCTGCTCGGGCGTGGTGTTCTGCGCCTCGTCGAGTATGATAAACGAATCGTCAAGCGTTCTGCCTCTCATATACGCAAGGGGGGCTATCTCTATAGTGCCTCTTTCAAGGTATTTCTGATAATTTTCAGCACCGAGCATTTCAAAGAGGGCATCGTAAAGGGGGGGAAGATAGGGATCTATCTTACTTTGAAGATCACCCGGCAAAAATCCGAGCCGCTCGCCTGCCTCTACCGCGGGGCGCGTAAGGATTATGCGGTTTACCGCCTTATCACGGAGTGCCTCCACTGCCATTGCAACGGCAAGGAAGGTCTTACCCGTGCCCGCAGGTCCTACGCCGAGCACAACCGTATTGTTTTTGATCGCATCGATGTATTTTTTCTGACCTATGGTCTTTGCCTTGATAGGCTTACCTCTGTTTGTAACGCATATAACGCCGCCCGTGTGGCTCTCGCCCTCGCTTGCAAGACCGTCTCGCACAAGACCTATTACGTATTCAACGGTCTCACGGCTTATAGTCTCGCCGTCCCCTATCATACGCTTAAGATACTCAAGGGTTCTTACGGCACTCTCTACCGCCGCACCTTCACCCGTTACAAGTATCGCATCTCCGCACGCCTCACCTGCGCTTTTGTTTGAAATGCGCACGTCAAACGAGTTCTCTATAAGACGTATATTTGAATCAAACGAGCCGAAAAGCGCACTTGTTGCCTCGTTTGACTTTGTCATTACTATTTTCTCTGCCATATAAGATCCTTTCATTTTCCGCTAACAGATCCGTCCTTGTAAAAGAATACCTCGCTGCCAACGGATGTAATAACCACCGCGGTGGATGACAGACTATACCCCGCCTCCGAAAGTGAGCCTACGGTGCTTATACGCAAAACGTCGCACCGTGAAAGGCTTTGTGCGCGCACTTCATCCATACGCCTTCGCGCGGCGGTTATGAGCTCGCTATCCTTATAAACGACCTCTTTGCCGACCGTTTGCAGAGCATAAGTGTGCACAACGGAAAACGGTAAACGGCAGTCTTTGCCGAGAGTGTATTCCTTCTCATCCTCTATTATAACACAACCGTTATCACTTTTTCCATATATTTTGAAAATATTTAAAGAAAAATTGAAAATTTTTACGTCCGTACGCACGTGGTGTGTGGAGATTACGCTTTCTTTTGTCTCACAGCGCGGCACAAAAACCTCACTTTCCCTTATTACCCTGCCGCGCACCTCGCCGCAAGCGCGCACGCATACCTCGCCCGTGGGTGATTTTACGATGCCCGAGATGAGAATATCACCTGCCTTTACCGTATCTCCCACCTTTACCGTCGCAACACCGCTTGTAACGGTTATCTCTTCTATTACGCACGCCTCTGTGGCAACCACGTTTGAATATCCGCCGCTATCTATCACCTCGCTTGGCAAATGCTTTTCCTTTACCTTAACGTATGCCACCGTGCCGCGCCTGTTTATGCTTATCCATCCTATTGAGGGTGAGGATGCAAGGGTGGTATTTTCTACTTTATCACACGAAAGTGAGTGCCACGCCGCGCCGCAATAAAGGCCTGCCGCAGAAAGCTCTTTTTTTACCGCCTCATCCCCCACCTCAACGTTACCCGATATGCGCACGTCCCACACAAAGGCGGACGAAAAGACGTACAAAAGCACGGATGCTATCACCCCTGCAATAAGAAAACGTCTTTTGATCGCGGCAAGAAGCAAGGACGGAAGCCCCTTTGGCTCACCGAGCGTATACGGTATACCGAGGAAGGCTTTGAAATATTTTTTCTGCCGATAGAGGGGCACCGAGATCGTGCAAGGCTCGCGTATTACCCCCGGCAGCCCGGATGAAAGAAGCGCGGCGCAGGCACGCCCGAGATCCTCGCGGCAAAGGATGATATCGCGGTATCCGAAAAGATAACAAAAAAGCTCAGTTCCCCTTATCACGCCGCCACCTCCTTGCCGCAGAGGAAAATTCAAGCTGCGATATCTCGCCCTCGATTTCCAGAATTCCGCCCTCAAAAACGCTGATCTGCAGGCTGAAACCGCATACCGTTATAAATTCCCGCCTTGTAAAAAGCTTGATACGGTCACCGTCCAGCTCCGATAGACCGATAACACCGAAAACGGTCAGGCGCATTTTGCCGCCCCCGCCCGATGCCTGTATTTTATAGCTTGGGACGATCTGCGGTACACTGCGCCCCTTTGCATTTGAATTTTTCATCTGTGTCATTTTTTCACCGTACGCTCTCATAATATCTGTTAGTAAAGCACCTTATTAAAATTCTATGAGCGGAGAATAAAAAAATGACAAAAGACAAAGCAATACACTCACAAGCGCGCATCGGTAAGGGCGCCGTAATGCACGCCCTGATAAGCATAGCCGCAGTGGCGCTTACGGTTTACGTATCGATCGCTCATTCGGCAAGGATCGCACATTCCGTGCGGAGCGCGCTTTCGCTTTTGAGCACGGTGGTGATTCCCTCCGTATTCCCGTTTATGATCATTGCGGATATACTACGCTCTACACTTGACTTTAGTGCGATAAATCATATAGGCATAGCATTTGAGCGGATATTTCGCATATCAAGAGCCGGGCTATACCCGTTTTTGCTTGGTGCTCTTTGCGGCTTTCCGCTTGGTGTGCGGTGCGTGTGCGAGCTTTACTGCGAGGGGGCTATAACGAAGGATGAGGCACAAAGGCTTATAGGCTTTTGCAACAACACTGGCCCTGCATTTCTTATAGCGGGCATCGGCGTGGGGCTGCGCGGTAGCCTTACAGACGGCATCATACTGTATTTATCTATGATATTTTCCGCTATAGCGGTTGGCTTTATATTCTCGCTTACAAAGAGGCGCCCAACACCATCTATAAGCCACACGCGCACGCACTTTTCACTTACGGACTCCATACGCAATGCAGGGCTATCCACGCTTACGCTATGCTCCTACGTTTCGTTTTTTGCCTGCACCGTAGGGCTTTTGAGGCTTATACTTGGAGAAACACCGATATATTTATCACTTATCCCTTTTCTTGAAATAGGAAGCGCTTGCAGCATATTCTCAAAAACCGAACGCTTAACAGAACTTGGCAGCCTTTTGCTATCGGCATTTGCGGTAGGATTTTCCGGAATTTGCGTGCACTTACAGGCTATGGCGCTTATATCAAAAACCGATATCGGCTGCAAAAAATATTATATAATGAAGCTTTTGCAAGGATTTTTGTCTTTGGCTATCTGCCTTTTGCTTAATATGGCGGTATCGGAGATATAACAAAAAAATGGCTGCCACAGACAAAGCCGTGGCAGCCACATCAAGTTATGCTATTATCAATTAGTCCATAGGCCAAGGAACTATAGGTCCCTCAACAGGATCATCAGACGGGAAGATGGGAGCTTCATTATCAGCATCACCGTCATCGCCACCGTCATCAGTGTTGTCACCGCCGTTATCACCTACATCGGTATTGCCGTCCCCATTATCGGGGTTGTTATCGTTATCCGTGCACGCTACAAGGCAGAACGCCAGCGTAAGGATAAGAAGAAGTGCAAGCAGCTTTTTAATCATAACTAATTTCCTTTCACGGTATCGAAACCGTTATTTTACTTGGAAAGCTTTGCCTCAAGTGCCTCAAGCTCTGCGTAAAGCTCTGCGGGAACTCTGTCACCAACCTGCTTGTAGAACTCACGGATAGCGCCGCAATCCTCAAGCCAAAGCTTGGAATCAACGGTAAGAAGATCAGCAAGGGTATCCTTGGTGATATCAAGACCCTCGATGTTGATGTCATCTACGTTGGGAACGTAACCGATAGGAGTTTCGGTTGCATCTACGTTACCCTCGCAACGGGCAAGGATCCAAAGAAGAACACGCATATTGTCACCGAAGCCGGGCCAGATGAAGTGACCTTCATCGTCGGTTCTGAACCAGTTAACGTGGAAGATCTTAGGAGGATTGGTGAGCTTCTTGCCCATATTGAGCCAGTGTGCCCTATAGTCACCCATATCGTAACCAACGAAGGGACGCATTGCCATAGGATCGCGGCGAACTACGCCAACTGCACCTGCAGCTGCTGCGGTGGTCTCGGAAGCCATGATAGAACCAACGAAGGTACCGTGCTGCCAAGAGGTAGACTGGTAAACAAGGGGAGCAGTCTTTGCACGACGGCCACCGAATACGATAGCAGAGATAGGAACACCTGCGGGATCGTTG
>JAZRLU010000156.1:0-6306 GCA_045647045.1 Eubacteriales bacterium | reverse complement strand
GCTACGATCCGACTTGCCATACGCTGTATCGTGCGCAAATACTCATCCTTTATGGATATTTGCACGGAGGCGCATTTCATTCCCCTTGCACGGAGCTTTGTGCCTATCTCCTCCGCAAGATAGTTGATGCCGACTCTGCAGGATTCCCTGCCCACAAGATCGTGCTTGAAGGTATATCCGTTGCCGATGCTTTTAGCCTCGTTTTTATCGGTTGCGCATACGGGTGAATCGTCCTCTCCCCTTGCGTATGAGGATATCATCGCGCCCATTTTGCCGAATTTATGCACAAGAAGCTCGGGGCTTGCGGCGGCAAGATCACCCACCGTTTTTATACCCATTTGCCTAAGCTGCTCGGACGTACGCTTTCCAACGAAAAGCAGGCTTGATACCTCCATGGGATAAACGAAGAGCTTGAAATTTTCCCTTGTTATAACCGTTATTGCATCAGGCTTTTTATAATCGCTGCCGAGCTTTGCAAATACCTTATTAAACGATACGCCGATAGATACGGTTATACCGAGACTCTCACGCATCTCGCGCCTGATCTTTTCCGCTATTTGCTCTCCCGTGCCGAAAAGCGAGCTTGCGGTAACGTCAAGCCAGCTTTCGTCTATACCGAAGGGCTCGATCATATCGGTATACTTGGCATATACCTCGTTTGCAAGGCGCGAATACTTTACGTATTCATCGTAATGCGGCGGAACAAGAACAAGATCACGGCATTTTTTCTTAGCGGAATATACCGTTTCTGCCGTTTGAATACCGAATTTTTTTGCCAGCTCGTTTTTTGCGAGTATTATTCCGTGGCGGTTTTCAACGTCACCGCAAACCGCCATGGGAACCTTTTTAAGTGACGGATCAAGAACCGATTCGACCGATGCAAAAAACGAGTTGCAGTCACAGTGAAGGATTATCCGTTCTTTCATATCTTTCTTGTGTGGTGTGTGTTTTCTTTAAGAGTAAACCAGAACTCCGCACCGTTTTCGTTGGGAGATTCTGCGCGTATTACCTCATCGTGGGCATCCATAATGGTTTTACAGATGTAAAGACCGAGTCCAACACCCGTTTTATCAAGCCCGCGGCTCTTATCGGTTTTATAGAATCTGTCAAATACGAGAGGAAGATCCTCCGCATCGATAGCCTGACCGTCATCATACACCGATACGCGGATCTTTTTGTTTTCCGCCTTGGTTATGGATATGGCAAGCTTGCCCTTCTCACGCGAGAACTTTATTGCATTGTGCATCAGATTGTAAAGCACCTGATGTATTGCATCCTTATCCGCTATTACGTGAACCTCATCGTCACTTTCAAAGATAACGTCAAGATCCTTTTCGCTTATCTTTTGCTCAAAGGATATGAGGATTATTCTTGCCATTTCGGCAATATCAAAGTCCTCAAACGTAAATTTGCGCTCTCCGGATTCAAGCCTTGATATATCAAGAAGCTCGGAAACAAGGCGCGAAAGGCGGTGCACCTCGGATGAGATTATGCCGAGATAGTATTCGTGCTTTTCGGGCGGAATGGCACCCGACGTTATACCGTCGATGAATCCCGCGATCGTAGTCATAGGTGTGCGAAGATCGTGAGATACGTTGGCAAGGAAGGAGTTACGCATTTTTTCAAAGTTATCAAGCGATTCTGCCATCTGGTTGAAGGCTACGCCGAGCTCTGCCACCTCATCGTGCCCTACGACCGCAACGCGCGTGCTGAAGTCGCCCTTTGCGAAGCTCTTGGTTGCCTTGGTCATATTGCGCAGAGGATTTATGATACGCTCTGTGATAAGATATATGGCTATTATTGCCGCAAGCATTACCCACAAAGCGCTTGTGCTGATGGTACGCCTTGCATTCGTTACCATTATATCCTCCATACGGGTATCCATTGCAGCAACGGCGTATCCGCGTAAGGCTTCAACAGACGAACCGTCCTCATTGACGGAGGGGGTAATGATCGGGATAGCACATACGTAGTAGCTTCCGTCACCGATAAGCTCATACTCGCCCTTGTAGCTGAGTATTCCGCTCTCGGCGCTTTCCTCGGAAAATCCGTCAAAGCTCATAGTGCCCAAATTTCCCTCATCGTAGTTGGTAACGGGAACGCGAAGCCCGTCTACCTCTTTATACCGTGCCGTAGTAAGCAGCACCTTACCGTTTTCATTGGTGATAAGGATTATCATATCCGTATTGGAGCTTACTATCGGGGTTATTACCATTGTACCGAGACCCGAATTTGCAAAAGTCTCCACGTCCTCAACCTTCAGGCTTTGCAGGTGATTTGATATTGCGATACCGGTAGATACAAGCGCATTTTCCTTATCCTCCGTTACGTAAGCTCTGATGGTTGTGGTTGTAATGCTTGTCAGTATAACAAAGCTAATGAGAAGAATTATTGCAAACACGGTCAGGTGTTTTACAAACGTACTTTTAAACAATTTGCCACTTCCCTAACGTTTTTTATTCATTATACTACAGTCCGGCGATTAAGTCAAATACTTTTTTATGAACAAATGAATATTTTCTCCCCGAATTTTTCAAAAAACTTTTTATTAATACTTGATTTAAATAAAAATGTGTGTTATGATATAGGGAGAAAATTTACAAAATCGGGAGATACATATAATGACAGTAACAAGATTTGCCCCCAGCCCTACAGGCTACATGCACATAGGAAATCTCAGAACCGCGCTTTACTCTTACCTTATTGCAAAGCACGACGGCGGTAAGTTCATCCTTCGAATTGAGGATACCGACCGCGAGCGCCTTGTTGAGGGTGCAACGGATATCATCAAATCCACCCTTGCAATAACCGGCCTTAACTATGACGAAGGTCCGGACGTTGGCGGTGAGCACGGCCCTTACGTTCAGTCTGAGCGCAAGGAGCTCTATATGGAATATGCAAAGCGCCTTGTTGAGCTTGGCCACGCATACTATTGCTTCTGCTCTAAGGACAGGCTTGAGCAGCTGCACGCCGAGGATGCAACCGGCGGATATGACAGACATTGCCGCGATCTTTCCCCCGAAGAGGTTGAGAAGAATCTTGCGGCAGGCATTCCTTTTGTTATCAGACAGAGGATGCCTCTTGAGGGTACTACCTCATACTACGATTCGGTATTCGGCGAGATATCGATGAACAACTCCGAGCTTCAGGACCAGATACTTATGAAGGCAGACGGATATCCCACGTACAACTTCTGCCACGTTGTAGACGATCATCTTATGGGTGTTACACACGTTGTAAGAGGCTCCGAGTACCTTACCTCCACTCCTAAGTACGTGCTTCTTTACGATGCTTACGGATGGGAGCGCCCCACTTACGTGCACCTTCCCCTTCTTATGGGTAAGAATGCGGATGGCAGCGTATCCAAGCTTTCCAAGCGCCACGGTGCAGTATCCTTCCAGGATCTTGTAGAGGACGGTTATCTTCCCGAGGCGATCACAAATTACATTTCCCTGCTTGGCTGGTGCCCGAAGAACTCCGAGAGCGAGTTCTTTACCCTTGACGAGCTTAAGGCTGCGTTCACTATAGACGGCGTATCGAAGTCTCCCGCTGTGTTTGACTTCGAGAAGCTTCTTTGGTTCAACGGTGAGTATATCCACAAGCTTGACGACGAGGTGTTTGCTACCCTTGCAAACCGCTTTATCAAGACGGATATCCCCGCGAGCATCAACAAGGAAAGAATGCTTGCACTTCTTAAGACAAGAATCTCCAAGCTTTCCGAGCTTGACGAGCGTATGGCATTCTTTATCAGCATTCCCGAATACGATAAGGAGCTGTTCCTTAACAAGAAGAACAAGATCTCCGATTTTGAGGTTGTAAAGACCGTTCTTACCGAAGCCTCCGCGATCCTTGCAGGCGTTGAGAGCTTTGATAACGACACTCTCTTTGCAGCGCTCGCTCCCCTTTCCGAAAAGCTTGGTCTTAAGACGGGTACCGTTATGTGGTGCATAAGAATTGCCGTTTCCGGAATGGCTGCAACACCCGGCGGAGCTACCGAGATCATGGAGGTTATCGGTAAGGAAGAGGCGCTTGGCAGAATCACCGCGGCGCTTGCAAAATTATAATTTTCGGAGGTCAAAAATGACAAAGGATATTGAAACAAAAATCAGAGAACGCATGTCGCGTATGTCCAAAGGACATAAAAAGCTTTCCGCCGCAATTCTTAACGAGTGCGACAAGGTTGCGTATATGACCGCGGCAAAGCTTGGTAAGCATACCGGTGTTTCCGAATCCACCGTTGTTCGCTACGCGTTCAGCCTCGGATATGACGGTTACGGAGAGCTTCAGAAGGCTGTGCAGGAGCTTGTTTGCGCAAAGCTTACTCCCAACCAGAGAATAGACGTTACCAAGTCGAGAATCGGCGAGGGCGATATTCTTGAGGGTGTTGCGCTTTCCGATATTGCAAAGATCAGAAGCACCGTTGACAGAATAGACAGAAAAGAGTTTTACAATGCGTGCGATGCAATACTTGCAGGCCGCAGAATATTCATAATCGGTGCAAGAAGCTCCGAGCCCATTGCCGCCCTCTTCAAGTACAACCTTTCGCTTATCTTTGATAACGTAGTGCTTGTTGAACCCAAGTCCACCGCAGAGGTGTTTGAGCAGATCTTCTCTATAAATCAGGAGGACGTAATCATTGCATTCTCCTTCCCGAGATATTCCTCCAAGATGATAAACGCCGTAAAGTTTGCAAAGCAAAACAAGGCGAAGGTTATAGTATTTACCGATACCACAAGCTCCCCCCTTGCAGAGCATGCCGACTATCTTCTTATCGCGGAGAGTGATATGGCGTCCTTTATGGATTCGCTTGTTGCTCCCATCACGCTTATCAATGCCATTATCGTTGAGATCACCACAAGAAGAGAAGGCAGAATACGCGAAAGATTCGACAGGCTTGAAAAGATCTGGGATGAATACAACGTATACGCAAAGAAATGACGTATGATACCGGAATACCGCAAATAGCCGTTATCGGCGGCGGACCTGCGGGAATGATGGCAGCGGGCACGGCTTTGCGCCTTGGCGCATCCGTAACGCTTTTTGAGCATACGGACAGGCTTGGAAAAAAGCTTGCGATTACGGGTAAGGGACGGTGTAACGTTACAAACAACTGCACCGTAAACGAGTTTCTTGAAAACGTAACGAGAAATCCGAGATTCCTTTACGCCGCCCTCAACGCACTTCCCCCCGAGGATACGATCGCGTTTTTTGAGAATCTTGGCGTACGGCTTAAAACGGAGCGCGGAAACCGCGTGTTCCCCGAAAACGACAAGGCTAAAACGATCGTTGATGCAATGCGCCGTTATGCGGACGGTGTAACGGTAGTTTACGAGCACGTATCGTCTATCATACCCACTGAAAACGGTTTTAAGATCAAGGGATCAAAGGAAAGATGCTTTGATAAGGTAATACTTGCCACCGGCGGAAGATCTTATCCGCTGACGGGATCGGATGGCACGGGCTTTTCTTTGGCATCCGCGCTCGGGCATACGGTCACGCCCCTTTCCCCTTCCCTTGTTCCGATAGAATCCACATCGCGTCTTTGCGCGCAGATGATGGGGCTTGCGCTTAAAAACGTTGCAATATCCGTTAAGGATCAGAACGGAAGGACGGTATACAGCGACTTCGGAGAGCTTCTCTTTACGCATTTCGGCGTATCGGGTCCCACGGTCCTTTCCGCATCGGCGCATCTTGACGGTTACGATATGTCAAAGCTTACACTTTCGATAGATCTTAAGCCCGCGCTTGACGATGCAACGCTTGATGCAAGAGTTTTATCCGATTTTTCAAAGAACACAAACAAGTGTCTTATAAATTCCCTCGGCGCACTTCTCCCCTCAAAAATGATCGAGCCGTTTATCGCGGCAACCGGAATAGATCCCTATACTAAGATCAATTCCGTTACAAAGGCACAAAGGCAGCGTATTGTATCGCTTCTTAAGGCCTTTACGTTCCCACTTAAGAGACTGCGCCCCATTGATGAAGCCGTGGTTACACGCGGCGGAGTTGAGGTAAAGGAGATATCGCCGAAAACGATGGAGTCAAGGCTTGTTCCCGGACTTTATTTTGCAGGCGAGATGATAGACACCGATGCCTATACGGGCGGATTTAATCTGCAGATCGCGTACTCAACCGGATATCTTGCCGGAAAGAGCGCGGCAGAGGCTGCATTTGAATAGGCAACAACAAAATACGAAAGGAGCATTATATGCTCAGAATTGCTATTGACGGCCCCGGCGGTGCGGGTAAATCCAGCGTTGCCAAGGCTGTTGCAAAAAAGCTCGGTATCATTTACGTTGATACGGG
>JAZRLU010000155.1:0-2240 GCA_045647045.1 Eubacteriales bacterium | reverse complement strand
ATCAACAGCACAGCAAGAGATATTATCGACTCACAGCGTGAAGGTACAAACGCCATCCTCGGCTTCCTCACCAACGAGAAGATATGCTCTCTTCAGGCTCAAAATGCATCGCTTACTGCACAGCTCTCTCAGGCGGCACAGACTCAGACTCTCATCAACACTCTGCGCCCCACTGCAGTACCCGCATACATCACTTGCTCTCCCTATCAGAGTGCATACGGATGTAATCCTTGCGGATGCGGATGCTGATTCCCGTGGCAACACGGTGAGACTTACGAAAGGGAATGGTCTCACCATTCCCTTTAACTTTCATCTAGGAGGTTTAAATTTATGTGCAATGGAAATTGCAAACTTTGCGACAGCATTGTTATCTCTGATTCCGTCAGCGTTCTTACTGTGGCTGGTGTCGATACTTTAGTCATAGACATCCCTGCCGCAAGCTACAGAAACAAAGAGAGCATTTGTCTAGTTATTGCCCAAGCCATCCCCGATACAGCTACCATCAATATGCCGGTAGCAATATCAATAGGCGGCGTAACCACTACGGTATATCCCCTTGTAAACTTTAACTGCGCCCAAGCTACCGCTTGCTCGGTAAGGACTAGGACTCGTTATAAGTTGATGATACAGACCACGCCTACAGGGGCAATTTTCAAGGCTTGTGCAAGGCTTGCTTGCGCTCCTAACAACAATCTTGCGGCAATCCCCGCCGCCACTACTTAATGGAGGTAAAACACTATGAATGACTTTGCAAGACGTTTGGTAACAGAACGCCGCCACACTAGGCTTCAAAACCCATCTGTTCCTTATGACCGCCGCTACAGCCACGATATGCGCTCCCCTATGGAGCACACGATGTACGAAAGCGAGTATGAGGACAGCAGACGCGGTGTCAAAGGCACCGGAAGATACGGCATAGGTGGCTCAATGTACAGAGGAGACCGCTACGGTGATTCTTATGACCGCCGCGACTACGCTGACTATCGTGGTGATCGTGACTACAACGATTACGGCAGAGATTATGCTGAACGCGACAACAGAGACTATGCCGACTATCGCGATTATGGCGCAAGCGAGGACGTGTCTCTGTCGCATCAGGAAATCAAAAAATGGGCAGAAAAGCTCCGTAATGCTGACGGCACAGACGGTGCGCACTTTACCAAAGAAGAGGTGCGCAAGATCGGTGAGCATATCGGCGTGAGATATGACCGCTTTAGTGAAGCTGATCTCTGTATGGCTACCAATATGCTGTACTCTGATTACAGCGAGGTACTCCGTCCTTTAATCTCTAGCGATAAAGAGGCTATGGTATACGTTAAGCTCGGCAAGGCATTCCTTGAGGACAAGGATGCTCCCAAAGGCTCGGAAAAGCTTGCTATGTACTATTATGCCATCGTGGATGATGAGAATGCCCGGTAATTACAGATTCTACAACCGCAGACCTGATGGCAAGCTCGAAGAGGATTGTGTGTGCCGCGCCATAAGCACGGCTACAAGGCTCAAGTATAGCGCGGTACGCAAGCTTCTTCAAATCTCTGCCGACAACAACGAATGCGATGCGCTATGTGTATGTTGCTATAAATATTTGCTTGAGGATATATTAGGTTATAAGCCGTTGTATTGCGATTATGGCAAAACGGTAGGAGAAATCTCCGCAGAATATCCCGAACGAATTGTGCTGATACGCGTAGACGGTCACCTCACTTGCTCGGCTATGGGTGCTGTGCTTGATATATGGGATTGCACCGATGAACTTGTCGATAGGTTTTGGATCGTAGATTAAAAAAGAGCGAGGCGTTAAAATGCGCTTCGCTTTTTTCGTGTGATATTTCGTGTTGCATTCGTGTTGCATTCGTGTGATATTTTATGAAATAAATCGATTCTTTTTGAAACAAATCGTTTCAAATTGAAACGAATCGATTCACGAAAACCCGCGTAAAATGGGCATAAATACGAAAAAACGCCGTGTTTACGGCGTGTTCATTTTGGTGGAAGCGAGGGGAGTTGAACTCTTGTCCAATGGCGGTATTACGCCGCTTTTAAAGATTCGTGTTGCATTTCGTGTTGTTTCACGTGAAAAAAGTGGTCAATTGTGAGCCTAGCCTTTTCTTTTCCTCGTCCATAATATGCTGATATTTTTTAAGCATACCGGGCGTAGAGTGACCCATAAATTCCATAGCATATCGCTCCGGCATATTAAGAAGCAAGCATACCGATGCGAAATAATGCCGCAGATCGTG
>JAZRLU010000154.1:0-17072 GCA_045647045.1 Eubacteriales bacterium | reverse complement strand
AAAGCTGCACGGTATGGGGGTAGATGCGGTAATTATCGCGGATCTCGGCTTGCTTCGCCGCCTTAGGCGTGAGGTACCGGGGCTTGAATTGCACGCGTCAACACAGATGGGCGTGCACAACCTTGCAGGCGCGGATATGGCATACGAGCTTGGCTGCAGCCGAGTTGTGCTTGCGCGCGAGTGCTCGGCAGACGATATTGAGGCGGTAACGGCAAGCTGCCGTGCCGAGGTAGAGGTGTTTGTGCACGGTGCGCTTTGCGTTTGCCACTCGGGGCAATGCCTGTTTTCATCCATGATCGGCGGCAGAAGCGGCAACCGCGGCGAATGTGCCCAGCCCTGCAGGCTTCCTTACGGCAAGGAGGGGTATGCTCTCTCGCTTAAGGATCTGTCGCTTGCATCACATATAAAAAGGCTCATATCCTCGGGTGTTTCATCCCTTAAAATAGAGGGTAGAATGAAATCCCCCGCATACGTGTACGAGGTAACGCGCATTTACCGCGCCCTGCTTGACGGTATGCGTGCCCCCACCCGTGATGAGGAGGGCAGGCTTGCGGCGGTATTCTCGCGCGGCGGATTTACAGACGGATATTTCCTTGGCCGCTCCTTTGCCAAAATGACGGGTGTCAGGTCCGAGGCGGATAAGGATGCAACGCGCAGGATAGAGGATATCTCGCTTTCCCTGCCGCGTATGCCTATCAGTGCACGGTGCACCGCCCTGCGCGGCACTCCCACGGCACTTTCCTTCAGCTGTAGCATAAGGTCAAGGTGGGACGGCAAAGAGACCGAAATAAATGCACACGCCCTCGGTGATATACCAAACGAGGCAATAAGCGCACCTCTTACAGAGGATAGCGTAAAGGCACGCCTTGCAAAGCTTGGCGCAACGCCCTTTTCGCTTGAAGCGAAGGATATCGACCTTACGCTTGACGGTGGCTTAAATCTTTCGGTAGCGCAGATAAACGCGCTTCGCCGCGCCGCATCGGATGCGCTTACAGATGCGCTTTCGGTAAAGCTTGATACGCTTGTGGGCGAAAATAAGGAGCTGCCCCCGGCAGGTGAAGCTCCTGCGCATATGCCCGAAGGCGCAAAGAGGGTACGCACCGTGCTGTTTTTATCGGCGGATACGTATAGCGGTGTGATAAAAAAACGCCCCGAGCTTATATCGGATACAGATCTTGTATTTCTTCCTCTTTTTGCCCTTCCCGAAAACGTATCGGGAATTGGCGCATACCTGCCGCCCGTTATTATGCAGGGCGAGTGGGGCGAGGTAAGGGATGCTCTCATAGCCGCAAGGGAGCGCGGCGTAAGCCTTGTGCTTGCGGGTAACCTTTCGCACCTTGCGCTTGCGCGTGAGTGCGGCGTGCGCGCTGTGTGCGACTTCCGCCTCAACGTATCAAACCGAGAATCAAGGGATGCCTGCCTTGCCCTTGGGGCAGAGCGCATAATTCTTTCGCCTGAGCTTACGCTTCCTATGGCGCGCGATATCGGTGGCGGTGTAACCGTGCTTGGCAGAATACCGCTTATGCTTACCGAAAGGTGCTTTATCAAGGAAAACTTCGGGTGCGAAAGGTGCGGTAAGGCTGCCCTTTGCGATAGGATGAACGAGAGATTCCCCCTTGTGCGTGAGTGGAAGCACCGCAACCTTATTATGAACTCCCAGCCCACCTATATGGGCGATAAGCGCTCGGAGCTTGCCTCCTATGGCATCCGCCACGAGCATATTATAATATCGGCAGAGAGCGTGGCCGAGGCGTGCGAGCTTATGCACGCATATAACAGCGGCGCGCGCCTCTCAAAGCCGCACAGAAGGGTTGGTAAACGATGAGTAAGTCTACACGTATGCCGGGTAAGGATAAATTTGTACTTGTAACGGGTGCATACGGAGGTATGGGTAGGGCATCTGTGCTTGCTCTTCGCGATCTTGGTTATACCGTGTTTGCTATGGACCGCACTACGGGGGAACGTGAGGATGGAATTATCCCGATCACGGCAGATCTTACGAATGAAAAGAGCATCCTTTCTGCATACGAGGCGGTAAAGAGCGCGTGTAGCGGTCTTTATGCGATAATCCACTATGCGGGCATTTATATGCTCGATTCACTTGTGGAAATGACGGGCGAGGATTTTGAGCGCATCTTCAAAATAAATCTCTTCGGCGCGTTTCACGTCAACCGCATCTTTATGCCGCTTCTCTCGCGCGGCAGCAGAATACTTATAACCACAAGCGAGCTTGCGCCACTTGATCCCTTACCGTTTACGGGTATATATGCCGTATCAAAGGCGGCGCTTGATAAGTATGCCTACGCCCTTGCTATGGAGCTGCAGCTGCTTGGTATACGGGTATCGGTTCTGCGCGCAGGCGCAACCGGCACGGCAATGCTCGGCGCATCGGTAAATGCGCTTGACCGCTTTGTTTCAAAAACCAAGCTCTATTCGGTGTCGGCAAAGCGTTTCCATAGCGTTGTGGAAAGTGTTGAAGCAAAAAACGTACCGCCCGAGCGTGTTGCCGCCCGAGCTGCAAAAATAATAGCCTACAGATCCCCCGCGTTCGTTTACTCCGTAAACCGCAATCCGCTTCTCTTGCTTCTTGCCGCCCTGCCGCAAAGAATGCAGCTGTGGGTGATATCCAAAATACTTAAATAAACCGATCTGTCGGCAAGACCTTTGTTACGGAGTGATCTGAGAAAATGACACAACCAAGCTATAAATTAACACGCCTTGCGTGCTATGCGGCGTATTTCACAATGTCAAGCATCTTTTGTGTGCCGCCGTTGCTTTTTATGATACTGCGCGAGGAGTACGGTATATCATATACGCATTTAGGCACTCTTGTGCTTATAAACTTTTGTACGCAGCTTGCGGTAGATCTGCTGCTTACCCTATTTTCAAAGCGCTTTAACACAAAGCTCGCGGTAAGGCTTATGCCGATAATAACCTCGGTCGGGCTGCTTGTTTACGCGCTTGTGCCAAGCCTTTTCCCCTCGTTTGCATATTTAGGGCTTGCCTTGGGAACGGTGATATTCTCTGTTTCGGCAGGCTTGTCAGAGGTGCTGCTCAGCCCTATAATCGCGGCAATTCCTTCGGATAATCCGCAGCGCGATATGAGCTTTTTGCACTCTCTTTATGCCTTCGGCGTTGTTACTATGGTGCTTCTCAGCACGGCGTTTCTTTCTATCTTCGGCAAAGATAACTGGGCATACCTCATTATGCTCCTTGCCGCACTACCGCTGATAGCGGCGGTGCTTTTCGCGCTCTCTCCGATGCCCGATATGTCGTCATCGGTAGCAGAGGGCGGTACCCGTGCACCGAAAAAACAGGTGCTTGGGCTTTTGTTGTCCGTGCTTTGCATATTCTTCGGCAGCTGCGCGGAGAATGCAATGAGCAACTGGATATCGGGATATATGGAAAGCGCACTCGGGATCGATAAATCCTTTGGTGACGTTTTCGGCGTTGCAATGTTTGCAGCCCTGCTCGGTATTGCGCGTATAACATATTCAAGGCTCGGTCGGCGCATTGAGGGCGTGCTGCTTGTCGGTATGATCGGGGCGGCGGTGTGTTACCTTGTTGCCGCATTGGCACCGATAAGCGCAATAGCCTTCGCGGCGTGCATACTTACAGGTCTTTTCACGGCAATGCTGTGGCCCGGTGCTCTTATTTTTATGGAAGAAAACGTACACGGTGCAGGTGTCGGCGCTTTTGCACTTATGGCGGCCGGGGGCGATTTCGGCGCATCCGTTGCTCCGCAGCTGCTCGGTGCTATTGCCGATTCGGTCAGCATAAGCAGCTTTGGCACGTCCTTGGCATCAAGCCTCGGCATCGGGGCAGAGCAGCTCGGTCTTAAGGTTGGCATGCTCGTGTGTGCCGTCTTCCCGATCCTCGGCGCTGTAACAGTTGCCGTAACCGTGCGCTATTTCCGCAAAGCACGCGCAGATAACATAAATATCTAAAACAAAAACGGTAGTCCGCATCAGCTGCTTGGACTACCGTTTTTATTATTTATTTAAAAATCGCACACGCCCACGGGCTTGCGTACGGTTTGCTTTAATCCGCACGCTACCCGAGCTTCGTATAATTCGCTTTGAATCCGCACTCTCACGAGCTTATGCACCCTCGCTGCGGAGCTTTGCCGCAAATTCGCACGTGCGTGTGATCAATATATGATAAAGCTTGCAAACTGTATTCTTCTTCTGCCGGTTTCGGGAGTATCGGTGGTATTGAGATAGTACACCGTGCCGTCATTTCCGTAGGCGAATGAGGGACTGTGACCTATGCGCGTGGGAGAGCCGTCCGTGCCGTCTGTGTAGGGCAGAGGATTGATCATGGTGGTCCAGCTTTTTCCGTAGTCAAAGCTTACGAACATGCGGTGTGTGCCGTCGCCGTTTACCTCGGTCTTAGCGGTAGCGATCAGCGTTCCGCACTCTCCGCCGGAGGGTATCCATATGCAGGACGGAGCACCCTTACCGGAGTATGCGCCGACCTCAAGCACCTTTCCGGGATCCTCGGGGTTCCAGCTTGATATATCATTTGTGATCTTGTAGTATACCTTGCCGCCGCCCGTGCCGTAGTACTCGTATACCATAAAGAACTGGCCGTTGCCCATCTTTGTCATAACAAACATACCCGGGCGATCGGTATCTTTAGCAAAGGAGCATACCTCAACCTCCTCGCCCCAGTTAACTCCGTCACGGGATCTTTTGTAAACAAGCCTTTGATCGCTCGGGGCGGGCTCGGTCTCATCGGAATAGAAGCAGTAAAGCCAGCCGTCCTCATACCACGTAAACGGCTCCCATACGCCGTCACGCGTGATGCCTCCTTCGGCAACAAGGGCTTCCTGTGTCCAAGTTCTGCCAAGATCGGTGCTATACCATATCCATATCTCGGACCTTATGCTGTAATCTACAGAGCCCGAAGAGAACACAAGCGTTCCCGCAGGGTAATTGCCAACCTGCACGGGCAGCTCGTAAAGATGTGCCATTCTTCCGGGGATAAGCCCGGGGCTCTTTTGCTCCTCTGGGCGCGATATGATCTTCCACGTAGCGCCGCCGTCCGTGCTCTCCATAAAGCACGCATCGGTGCTTGCATATGAATCTGAAAGACAGAAATGCGCAATAAGCCTTCCGTTGTCAGCCTCGTTCGGCTGGTGGGAAAGCACCACTATAGAGGGGTAATGTGCAGAGGTCGATTTTATTGGTGTTCCGTACTCCTCCGTGTGGCCCGAGGGCTGGAACAGGGTTACGGGACCTTGCAGCACCTCTATTTCAACGTCACCGTTTATGATCTCGTTTTTTGAAGCGGTGTAGCTTTTTGTGATGATAAGCTCGGCATCCGTGTTAAGTATTCCGCCATCCGAGCTCTTTACGTAGTTTTCGTAAAATACCTTTACGGCATGTCCTGTGGCGGCATCCGTTGTGCCGACTATCGATATGGCATCGGTCGTTACGTATATAACGTATCCGTCACCGTCAACCGTCTGGTTGAGAATATTTAATGCAAAGGCGGTAATATCTCTGCTTGTTTTGCCTATGTTAAGCTCAAAGCTGCCCTGCTCCGCGGCATCGGTAAGCGTGCCGATCTCGGTGCCCGAGGCACTTTTGATAGCCGCAAGAAGCTTTTCTGTCTGCAGCTCCACAAAGTCGGCAGCATCCGCTACCGTTATAACGGTAAAGGACTTAAGGTCTACTACCTCTGCGCCCTCGTTATCCGTGCTACCGTCACCGCCTTCGGTGTTATCATTATCACCTTCGGTGTTACCGTTATCACCATCGGTATTACCGTCGCCGCCCTCGGTGTTATCATTATCACCTTCGGTGCTACCGTTACCGTCATCGGTATTGCCGTCGCCGCCCTCGGCGTTATCGTTATCACCTTCGGTGCTTCCGTTATCGGAACTTCCGTTATCGGAGCTTCCGCCGTCCGAGCTGCCGTTGTCATTAACGCCATCCGAGCTATCCTGATCGGTATCACCGCTAACGGTGCCACCCGTGCAGGCTGTAAGCGCAAGCGACAACACAATGCAGAGCGCTGCAAGTATTAAAATGAAACGCATTTTCGTCATATCAAAGCACTCCTTTAAGGAAGTCGGTCACGTTGCCGCCTGCAATGCGCTCAACGGTAGAGGCGGGGTAGTGAGAAAGGAGGATATCGCAAACGCGATCGTGGATAGATCCGCTCTCATCAATACCATCGGGGTACACGCCCGAGGTACCGTCGATATCAAAACCAAAGCCAAGCGCACTTTCGCCAAGGTGCTCAAGCCCGTAGTCTATATGCGGCAAAATATCGTCTGCCTTCGGCATATCGATGCCAAGGAAAAGGGGGTAAAGATTAAGTCCGATAACGCCGCCGCGTGCAACGATGATACGCGCCATATCAAGCGTAAGATTTCTCGGATGCGGGCGCACGGCACGGAAATTGGAGTGCGTTGCTATAATAGGCAGGGGATAGGCATCGCAAAGCTCGTAAAAGCTCTTGTCCGAAAGATGCGATACGTCAAGCGTAATGCCAAGCTCCGCGCATCTTTTTGCCATTCTTATGCCTTCCGACGTAAGTCCAACGTCCCACTCGTCGGTAGCACTTGTGCCAAGCTCGTTTGAATCCCATACAAGGCTCATAACGCGCAGGCCCGCACGGTGCAGGGTAAAGAGCTCCTCCGAATCGGCAAGCAGACCGCCGCCACCCTCAATGGTGAACATGGCGCATCTCTCGCCGTTATCGATAGCGGAGCAAAGCCCACGCACGCTGTCTATATGTGTCAGACCAAGGCGCGCACACTCGTAGGCGTAAATATCAAAATAGTGCATAAGCTCGCGCCGCCTTACCTCGGGCGCACGAGACTTGCAGGGTATAAATGCGGCAAAGAACTGGAGAAAGGGGTGCTTTTTAGAAACGTTATAGTCGCTTATAAGCCCGCGCTCCGCATTTACCGTAAGTAGACTGTCGCAATGCATATCTGCTATCATCGAAAAAATCTCCGAAAACGTTTGATGTGTATATTTTACACTGTTTACGCGCCCGTGTCAATAGTAACGCGCGCGTTCTTTTTCGTTTTTTACTTGTATTCTATTGCACACGGCGAAAAAATGTGATATACTCCATATAAGGAATAAATAATGGATGCGCGTACGCATCCGCAAAAACGGAGGAAAATCAAATGCTTAACGACAGAATTAAGGCTTGTACAGTTTTAGAAAATCTTATGATACCCGATGACGGATATATAGGTATACCCGTCCGCGCTTCCGTTCTTTTTGATAAGGATAATTTTAATTTCAGGCACGGTCACGGCGGTACGCCCATTGTACTTTACGTAAAGGGCACAGCCATAGAGCGTATAGGAACGCTTTCCGATGATGAGATAATTTGCGGTATGCTTGACCGCGGCTATTTGGTATTCGTGCTTGACTATCTCGGTGACAAGAGGGCTGTGCCCCCTATGCTTGATTGGTCGGTGCAAAAAATACGCACGGATATGGGCAATGGCACGTATTTTGCAAATATCGAGTGCCTTGGCAAGGGAAAATATATCGAGAGCATGGTAGTGCCCTCGGGCTATGACGTTGCAGACGGCGTGTTCTGGTCTATAGATAAGCACGGTGCGGACGGTACGCTTGAAAAGATCGCCGAGATATGGAACAACGATCTTTGCGGCACCAATGCGGAGCGCGTTGTGCGCTGGGTAGACGGCAACGGCGTGCGCAAGCCGACAAGGATGGCAACGGACGGCACGCTGCCCGTATGGCTTGATGCCACGGGTGCAGACTGTGAGAGGGGAGAATACGTAAGGCTTAAGCACACCCTTGTGCGTGACGTTACGGATTGCTCGCGCCCTGACGGAAGCCCCATAGATCTTGATCTTCATATGATCCTTATCTACCCCACAAAGCCTGCGAAAAGAGTACCCGTTATGTGCCTTTCAGGCTCGTCCGAAGGACTTCGCCGCGGCTCTGCAACGGCAGATAGGCCGCACCTTAACGGATTCCTCTTCCGCGGATATATGGGCGTTATGTTCGATTACGGCTACACGCCTATGGCAAAGGACGATCAGTACGGATATTTTGACGGCTTCCCGAAGGCGGGATACGTTACGGGTGATAACGTTACCTACTCCATAAACCACTACAACGATAAGAGGATCTTCACCGCGGCTATGCGCTATATCCGCTATCTTGGTGCAACGGATGAAAGATTTTATATAAAAGAGGATGCCATAGGTCTTTTCGGCAACTCAAAGGGCGCTTGGATGACCTTCCTTGGCGAGGACTGCGATGCCACCGCCTTAAATTCCCCGAGAATGTTTGCAGGCCACCACGATGAAACAAGATACGAAAGCGGCAACGGCGCGGCGCGCGGCTTTGTACGCGAGGCAGAGCCGCAGCCTTGGCAAGAGGCAAACGGTAAAAGGCTTTCAAGCCGTGCGGCATTCATTTATTCCAGCACGGGTGGCACGGATAACTTCATAACCGAGGGCCACACGCCTATGTACATCTCCTGCAACAGAAGGGACAGCAGCTGCTACTCAACCTCTAACGCATTTGTGAACGTATGTAAGCGTTATGACGTGCCCACTATGTGGTTTGAGATCCCCAGCGCACACACCCTTGCATACGGAGACGATCTGCTTTACGGCGCGGATACCTACTCGGCACTCTTTGATTTTACCGGCTATTATCTGCACGGTGATCCCGTGCGCGCCATTGCCGCAAGGGTAAATGAGTGGGCAGAGGAAAAGAGCGTAACGCTTAAGCTTTCGGGCGCCGTGCCCCCTTCCGAGATCAGGGCAGCAACCCTCACGGTAAACGGTGCTGCCACAGAAGGCAGCTGGATATCATCCTTTGGCGGCGTGGAGTGGACCTTTGTGCCCAAATACCCCCTTGCATCGGGAGAATATACGCTTACCGTGCCCGATACGGTTTTGGGTGATAACGGCAAGAGAATAAAGGAAGCGTTTATATACACCTTCACCCTTAAAGACAGATCCGTAACGCCGCTCGGCTCTGCGGCAGACTCACCCCTCGTTATCAAAAAGACCGAGGGTGAGGTCTATAAGCTTGCCTTCTATGTCAAGGAGGGTATAAACACCGTATCGGCATATACCGAGGGCGGTGATGTGATAGGCTCTGTTAACGTATGCGGCGAGGGGCTTTACTACGTTGACCTTACCGACAGTCTTAATGCCGGGGCAGATGAGAGCGTTAAGGTATACCTTAAGGCAGAGAACAAGGAGACCAAAGAGGTATTTTCATCCGCCACGCTTGAAGAGTGCGACGGTGTAAAGCACGGTGCACTTGCAAAATGCAGCGCCGCGGCAGCACCCGACGGTACTCCTGCGCTTCTCGTAAGTGGCTATAAAACGGTAACAAAATTCCCCACCGAGGAATTTTACGTTTATCAGCAGCCCACAATAATACTTGACCGTGTGATATTTGACAGGGCGCTCACCCCCTGCGATATGGGCAGAAGCTTTAAGATATCCTTCAGAATATTCGACACGGTATCGCGTTACGTGCGCGTTAGCATAAACAACTGCACCTCGCGTGAGAATAGCATTGCCGATTACCGCGCATCCACCCATAACTTTGTAACCGAGGTGGGCAAGTGGAAGGATATCTCTATTACCCACACGGTATACGAGCCCATGTACGGCGAGCTTGCGCTTGGCAGAAAGGTGCTTACCGTAAGCTGCTACGGCAAGGGTAACGTTGATACGCCTATGTATATATGCGATCTGCGCTCCGAGGAGCTTGCCGCTCCTGCCGTGCTTGGCGAGGCATATCTTATCAGCCGCGCAGCGGAGCAGGTGCTGCCCGACGGTATGAGCGAGATCGTATGCCCCGAGTCTCCGTGGCTCAACACTAAGAAAAAATAAGGAGAAAAAGATGGATAATATAGATAAGAAGATACTTAAGCTTCTCGACGTCAACGCGCGTATGGATAACGCGGATATAGCCGTTGTTACCGATCTTACCGAAGCCGAGGTCAGAGACAGGATCGCGCGCCTTGAGCGCGAGGGCGTGCTTTGCGGCTATAAGGCGGTAATAGATTGGGAGAAGGTTGAAACGGACAGCGTAAGCGCAATAATAGAGCTTAAGGTAACGCCCAAGGCGGGCTTTGGCTTTGAGGACGTTGCGGCGCGCGTGTCCAAGTACCCCGAGGTTGAGAGCGTGTATCTTATGTCGGGCGCGTACGATCTTTACGTTGTTGTAAAGGGCAGGACCTTCCACGAGGTTTCAAGCTTCGTATCGCGTGAGCTTGCCCTGATAGATTCCGTTATTTCCACCGGCACGCAGTTTGTAATGCGCAGGTACAAGGAGTATCATACCGAGCTTATAGGTGACGAAACGGACGGAAGGAGTAACGTTTCATTATGATCGATTATTCCAAGGTCTTATCCGAAACGGTAAAGGATATAAAGCCCTCGGGAATACGCAAATTTTTTGATATAGCCAATACGATGGAGGACGTAATTTCCCTCGGTGTGGGAGAGCCCGATTTCAGAACGCCCTGGCAGATACGCTCAGCAGGCATACGCTCTCTTGAAAAGGGGGAAACAAGGTATACCTCAAACAGAGGTCTTGAAGCCCTGCGCGATGAGATATCCGCATACGTGTCAAGAAAATACGGTGCAAAATACGATCCGAAAACCGAGGTGCTCGTAACCGTTGGCGGCAGCGAGGCAATAGACGGTGCGGTAAGGGCAATAACCGAGCCGGGAGACGAGATAATAATTCCCGAGCCCTCTTACGTTTGCTATGAGCCGATAGTTCGCCTTGCGGGCGGTGTTCCCGTTATTATCGATACCAAGGCGGAAAACGATTTCAAGCTTACCGCAGCAGAGCTGCGCGCGGCTATGAGCGAAAGAACCAAGGCTATAATCCTGCCGTACCCCTGCAACCCAACGGGCGCTATAATGGAGTATGAGGATATCCTTGCTATATCCGAGGTAATAAAGGATACGGATATAATGGTGATATCCGACGAGATTTATGCAGAGCTTACCTATGGCGTCAAGCACGTAAGCGTGCCATCCGTGCCGGGTATGCGCGAGAGATGTATTCTCATAAACGGATTTTCAAAGGCGTTTGCCATGACGGGCTGGAGGCTCGGCTACGCCTGCGGCCCTGCCGAGATAATGGCTATGATAACAAAGATACATCAGTTCGCCATTATGTGCGCACCCACCACGTCACAGTATGCGGCGTGCGAGGCGCTTCGCAGCTGCGACGGTGAGGTCAGCCGTATGCTTGAGGAATACGATATGCGAAGAAAGCTTATCGTTTCGGGCTTTAATAAAATAGGTCTTACCTGCAGAGAGCCGAAGGGCGCGTTTTACGCCTTCCCCTCAATACGCTCCACGGGTATGACAAGCGAGCAGTTTTGCGAACGCCTGCTTGCGGCAAAGCACGTTGCGGTAGTTCCGGGCAATGCCTTCGGCAGCTCGGGGGAGGGCTTTGTCAGGGTATCCTATTGCTACTCCACCGCACACATCAAGGAGGCGCTTCGCCGCATAGGTGAATTTCTTACGGAAATAAAAAACGAGAGGGACGGTAACAAAGAATGAGGATCATAAAAAGGCTTGCCTCAGCGGCACTTATTCTTTCGGTGCTCCTTACCGTAGCACTCGGTATCTTTGCCGAGGGCGCAAACGGGGGCGCGGATAAAAAAGAGATAAACGTTTGGATAATCGCAGGTCAGTCCAATGCCTGCGGCTTTGGCGAAATGTCAAATTATCCCGAAGGGTATTCGGATGCCGATCTTCTTGATCAGGGCGTAAGCAACGTTCTTTATTACGGAGAGGGCGGCGTGCGTAAGAGCAGCGAGTTTATCCCCGTAAGCTTCGGCCTTGGCAGAAATTCGGAGACGGTCGGCGCAGAGGCAGGTATTGCAACCGCCCTTGCGGATGACGGGCAGATGCACGCGGTAATAAAGTATGCCTTCGGTGATACTCAGCTTACCGCCGTTGGCGTTAACACAACGACAAACGTACCCACCTGGACATCCCCCTCGTACGTGCGCAAGCACCCTGACGTGAAGTTTGAGGGTGACAGGATAAGCGAGCTTTATCACGGTCTTATAGATACCGTTACTGCAGCTGTGGCGCAGCTTACGGCGCAGGGCTACACCCCCGTTGTGCGCGGTCTTTGGTGGCACCAATGCGAGCGCGATTCAAACACGCGCCGTATGACAAGAGAGGTATATGCCGAGGCGCTGCGCGATTTTATCAAGGACGTGCGCGCTGATCTTGGCACGGTAGTGGGTGCAGATCTTTCGGATATGCCCTTCGTATATGCAAGAATACTCCGCAACCCCGATTACGCGCCCAATAGCGATATAGGACTTGCGGCGGTAGAGGAGGCGCAGGACGAGGTAGCGCAGGATACTACGCTTACAAACGTTGCTATGCTTGATATGCGCTACGATCTTAAGGATCCCGTTACAAACGAGCACCGCGGCGCGGTGCAGCAGGACGGCTGGCACTTCGATTCGCTCTCCCAGCAAATGATAGGCGAGGCGTTTGTGCGCGCGGTAGAGGATATGACGGGTACCGTGTCGGGTTATGGCACTATCCCCCACGAATATCTTGATGCCGCACAGTATCCCGCCGTACTCTTCTCGGGCGGTGAATTTGTCGGCGCGTACACGTCTGTTATGGAAAACGAGGGCTCGGCACTCGGTGCGGCGATCTCGCTTGCAAGGGATGGCAAAAACATTTCGATACTTCTTCGCGCAGATGCCCGTTCGGTTGGCACCGTGTATAACGTAGAAGGAGCATCCGGCAATATAAATATCGATCTTAACGGTCACACGGTAAGCGCTGAGGGCGCGGATCTCTTTGCATTCGGCTCGGCTGCGGATGCACTCACGGTAAGCATATACGGCGGTAATGCGGCACTTGGCGGCGCGCTTCTCGCTGCCGGTGAGCTTTCGGGCACGGAAATACGCTTTGGGGATATGAATATCCTTGCAGGCGCATCAACGCGCGGCTTGATCTCTGCTACCGGCACGTGCACGGGCGCATCTATTACCTTTAACGGCTGCTACTTCGATATAACGGATATCGCAGAGGCTGATGCGCTCTTTAACCTTGGGGCGTGCGGCATTTGCGCTACCGTAAACGGCGGCACGGTGATCCTTGCGGAAAGCACCGCTTGCGCATCACTCTATATGCTCGGCGGCACCTCGCAGATAAGCTTCGGCTCCCTGCGTGACCGCTATACCGAAATAAGGATAGAGGGTGGCACGCACCCCATCCTCGGCACGGAAATGTACGTTGGCGCGCCCATTACGGCAGCACAAGACGGCACCTACGTATCCGAGGGCGAAAGCTACGATTTCGTTTACGTTCCCGCGGCTACCGCATACAAAACCTACTCCTTACATAAGATAACAAGCACCGAGCAGATAAATGCAGACGGCACTGTAAGCATTGCGGGCTACGGCAATATTCCCGCACAGTACGCGGATGCGATAAGCTACCCCGTGGCACTCTTCTCGGGTAATGAATTTGTTGGCGCATACCCCTATTTTGCAAATGAGGAAAAGGAAAAATCTGCCCTCGATGCGGCAGTTGAGCTTGTAGCAAGCCTTGGCGAGGGGGATAGGATAAGAGTGCTCCTTCGTGCCAATGCAGAGGCAACCTGTGCCGTTAGCGGATTAGGTAAGGCAAGCTGCGATATAGACGTGGATCTTAACGGCTATACCCTTGTACATCTTCACACGTCCCCCCTCTTTATGCTCCGCACGGTAACAGAGGAGGAGGGGGATAAGCCCTTCAGCTTCAACCTCTTTGGCGGCAGCATCCACCTTCGTGGCTACCTCTTTGAGCTTGGTGCAGAGGCAAACGATGCATACACCGCGCTTAAGAGCGCTGCAATAAACGTAAAGGACGTAACCTTTACCGTAACAAGGAACGCCTCTCTTGCAAGCTTCCTTTCCACATACTCCTACGGATATATGAAATCGTACAATACCGTAAATTACGGTATCGTGCTTGAAGACTGCACGATAGATTTAAGGCGCGCGGCAAAGCTCAGCCGCTCGGTATTCAATCTTGACGATTATTCGGAGCAGTCCCGTGTTGCGGCAAGCGCAAGCATCAAGGGTGGCAAGCTTATTCTCGGCACAAGCTGCACGGATGCCTCCCTTGTCTCGGCAAACGGCATATCAAGCGTAAGATTTTATGAAAACGCAAGCGGCGAGTATATGTCGGTAAATGCATCGGCAGAGCTTAAGCACAAGGTGCTTTCCGCAAAAATAATAACTGATAGCGGCGCGTGCTACGTGTACGTTCCAAGCGGCATTGCCGAGGACGGCAGAACCGAGTATTCGCTCTACCCCGAAATGCTTGTTGATTACGAGATACTCGCAGGCGTATCCGTCTACGGTAACGAAATTACCTATAACGTTTACGTCCCCGCTTCAAGCAAGGTAGTGTCGGTAAACGTAGGCGGTAAGGTCTACACTTACGAGGAGTGCGAAGCACTTATTGAAAGAATAGACTATAAAAAGTATTATAAGCTCACCGCAACCGTGAGTGCGCGCGGCGCGCTTGACGATATTCCCGTTGCCGTAACACTTAAGCTCGGTGATGCTGAAACGGTCGATGCTCACTTCAACCTTAACGTGGAAAAATACGCATCCCTCGCCCTTGCCTCCGATATAACGGATAGTGAGCGCACGGTGGTGCAAGATATTATCGCATACGTTAAGAGCGTGTATGAGCAGCTTGGCATAACAATACCGCAAAAAGGTTGAGCGAAGCGGTAATAAAAGGAAAAAGAGACGTTAGCGTGATACCCTTAACGGAGTACACTTGGGGATATAAATCCCCTACGGGATTTGCGATATACGCTAAAGCGTGCGATATATCTTTGGTGCGATATGCCCTGCGGGGCGTGAGTGGATCTATATCATATCGCGCGGAGCGTAGCGAGGCTGTATCACATTTTCAAAGCAAATATATCGCCAAACAGAAAAATAGAGGACATTTCGGAAAAAACCGATTTGTCCTCTGTTTTTATTGTTATTTTTCTTTTCGCGTATGGCGCAGGGCGCGAACTTTACCCGTTGTAGGTTTTCTCCAGCGTTTCCATTACGTAGCTGCCAAACTCCTCGCAGGTGGCACCCGTGCTGCGCCCGGTAATAGTAAGGCGCTTTTCCTCGTAGGTGCAAACGTCAAGCGCGCGCTCAAGCCTTGCCGCCTTTTCGGCATATCCTACGTGGGAAAGGAGCATAACGCACGCGCGGAGCATAGAGCACGGGTCGGCATATATGGCTCTGCCCTCGCGCACCATTCTCGGTGCAGAGCCGTGGATGGCTTCAAACATAGCATATTTCTTGCCGATATTGGCGCAGCCTGCCGTGCCAACGCCGCCTTGGAACTCCGCTGCCTCGTCGGAGATGATATCACCGTAAAGGTTGGGGAGCAGCAGCACCTGGAAATCGCGGCGGCGCTTGGTATCAACAAGCTTTGCCGTCATAATGTCCGCATACCACTCGTCCGTTGTGATCTCGGGGTAAAGATCAGCTACCTTGTGGCAGTCCTCAAGGAAGTTGCCGTCTGTGGTCTTTATAACGTTTGCCTTGGTAACAAGGGATACCCGTGTCATATTATTGCGGCGTGCATAGTCGTATGCAAGGCGTGCAATTCTGTCAGAGCCCTGCTTTGTGGTGATAGTGAAGTCAACCGCAAGATCATCCGTAACGTTAAAGCCCGATGAGCCTACGGCATAGCCGCCCTCCGTATTTTCGCGGAAGATCACCCAGTTAATGCCCTCGCTCGGCACCTTTACGGGGCGTATGTTTGCAAAAAGGTCAAGTGCCTTTCGCATAGCAACGTTTGCACTTTCAATATTGGGCATTCCGTCACCCTTCTGCGGTGTGGTGGTGGGGCCCTTAAGTATAACGTGGCAGCTCTTAAGCATATCCATAACGTCATCAGGAATAGCCTTGCCGTGTGCTATTCTGTTTTCTATCGTAAGCCCGTCTATCGTTATAAATTCTACACGCCCTGCCGCTTCCTCGTCCTTAAGCATATATTTAAGCACGCGCTCTGCCTCTTTTGTTATCGTAGGGCCGATGCCGTCGCCGCCGCAAACGCCGATGCGCAGGGTGGGGAGTGACGTATAGTCAACAAAGTCGCCCTGCGCCTTCATATCCTCAACGCGCACAAGCTGCTTTTTAAGTATCTCTCTGAATTTTTCGCAAGCGGCATCAAGCTGTGCCGTATAATTAATATCGGTCATTTGTTATCCCTCGCTTTATGAATTTTCTTTTGTATAATTTAAAAGTCCGCCCGCAAGCAATATTGCCCTCTGCCTTTCGGTAAGGTCAAGCACAAGCTCGATCCGCTTGCCCCCTGCCGCGGTGGCGTAAAGTTTGTCCGCGCCTGCAACCGCATCGGCAAAGCCCGTGATCGATATAACGTCACCCTCGCCGATAAGATCGTAATCCTCCGCATTCGCAAAGGTAAGCGGCACTATGCCGAAGTTGATAAGGTTTGCAACGTGTATACGTGCAAAGCTCTTTGCAATTACCGCCTTGATGCCAAGGTAAAGGGGAACAAGCGCGGCGTGCTCACGCGATGAGCCCTGCCCGTAGTTTGCACCGCCAACTATAACGCCGCCGCCCTGCGCCTTTGCACGCTCGGGGAAGTCGGGATCGCAAACGGTAAAGCAAAATTCGGAAAGCTTCGGTACGTTGGAGCGGTAGGGCAGTATCTTTGTGCCTGCAGGCATAATGTGGTCCGTGGTGATGTTGTCACCCACCTTAAGCGTTACGGCGCATTCAAGATCGCGCTCGGGTGCTTTGCCCTTCGGTATGGGCTTGATATTCGGTCCGCGCTTTACCTCGGTTGCCTCGGCATCCTCCGGGGGTGCGGGCATTTCGATAAGATTATCGTTAATAAGGTATCGCGCGGGCAGGGTAATTTCGGGTGCTGCGCCAAGCTCTCTTGGGTCTGTAAGCACGCCCGTTATGGCACTTACCGCCGCCACCTCGGGGGAAACAAGGTATACTCCGGCATCCTTAGTGCCGCTACGTGCATAGAAATTGCGGTTAAACGTGCGCAGGCTGAT
>JAZRLU010000153.1:0-2186 GCA_045647045.1 Eubacteriales bacterium | reverse complement strand
GATAGCGTGTTAAGATCTACGGTATAAATCGCATCGTAAACGGCATCCGGATCAGCCTCGAGCGGTACAAAATCGCACTCTCTGCCCTGCGCTGTAAGAAACGCGCGCGTGTTCTCGTCGGAAGGGAAGATAGAGCTCGTTGCGCCAAGCTCGGCACCCATATTGGTCACCGTTGCCCTCTGCGGCACAGAGAGGCTCTTTACGCCATCGCCACCGTATTCTATAATAGCGCCAACACCGCCCTTAACGCCAAGAAGGCGCAGTACCTCAAGGATAATATCCTTTGCGCTTACGTAGTCGCCAAGCTTGCCAAGCAGGTTTATCCTTATCATTCTCGGCATTGTGATGTAGTACGCGCCGCCGCCCATGGCAACCGCTACGTCAAGACCGCCTGCACCCATAGCAAGCATTCCGATACCGCCTGCGGTGGGCGTGTGGCTATCCGAGCCGATAAGCGTTTTGCCCGGGGTGGAAAAGCGTTCAAGATGCACCTGATGGCATATGCCGTTGCCGGGGCGAGAGAAGCGTATGCCGTGCTTTTTCGCTACCGTACGTATATATCTGTGATCGTCCGCGTTTTCAAAGCCTGCCTGCAGGGTGTTGTGATCTATATATGCAACCGAAAGCTCTGTTTTAACACGGGGTATGCCCATTGCTTCAAGCTGCAGGTACGCCATAGTACCCGTTGCATCCTGCGTAAGCGTTTGATCTATCTTAAGCCCTATCTCCTCGCCTCGCTTCATTTCTCCGAAGAGAAGATGGGAGCTTATTATTTTTTCAGCTATCGTATAGCCCATTTTATATCTCCTTCTTTTTCTTGAAGTGCATAAGTGCGTTTTTAATATGTACCGCCGTAAGCCTCTCTGCCTCGTCCCCGTTGCCGGCAATTATGGCATCAAGTATCTCGCGGTGCTCTGCAATAGAAAGGCGTGCGCGCTCACCGTCGCACATCGCGCTCTGGCGGCAAGCCTTAATGTTCCTATGAAGCTCGCTTAAGGTCTTGCACAAATGCCTTGATCCCGATGCCTCGTATATCATCTTGTGGAAGCGTGAGTCCATCTCGCTTCCTGCGGCATTGTCACCGCTTTCGCAATACATCTCGGAAAGGTGAACAACAGAGGATAGCTCTGCCTTTTGTGCCGCCGTCATACGCTCTGCCGCAAGTCGGGAGGCAAGCCCCTCTAATCTCATTCGCATAGCATAGATATCGTCAATATCACTGTCCGTAATACCTACCACGGTAGCGCCGCGGTTAGCGTTAAGCACCACAAGCCCGTCCTCGGCCAAGCGGTGCAATGCACTGCGCACGGGTGTGCGCGAGGATTCAAATCTCGCCGCAAGCGCCATCTCGCGCAACCCCTCGCCGCCTGCAAGCCTGCCGCGCAGGATATCCTCTTCAAGCGCTCGGTATATCTTTTCTTCTATCGAAATGCTCTCGCCCGAGATGATCATATATCGTTTCTCCTTCTCTTAAATACGCCAAGGGATATGCGCTCTGCGATCTGTTCAAGCTCGTTGTCACTCATAACCGTTGTTCTTCCGTCGGCATACGCCTTGTCGATCTCTTCCTTCATAAGCTGTATTATCTTATCCTGCTTTGTCAGCATCGCATCACCCGTAAGACCGTAGTTGGCGTTCATCCAGTATGCTATACCCGCAAGCCCGGAGGTGTTGGAGATGGAGACCTCTGCAGCGCGTGCAAGTATCTTCTCGGTATCAAAAATGTTGTATATCTCCGCATCCTTCATAAGTCCGTCCGCGTGGATGCCTGCACGTGTCATATTAAAGCTTGCGCCAACAAAGGGTGTCATAGGCGGTATATCGTAGCCAAGCTCGTTCTTGTAGTAATTTGCAATGTCGGTTATCGCCGTGGGATCCATACCGTCAAGCGTGCCCTTGAGAGACGCGTACTCAATAACCATAGCCTCAAGCGGTATGTTGCCCGTGCGCTCGCCGATACCAAGCAGCGAGCAGTTTACCGCAGATGCGCCGTACAGCCAAGCCGAGCTTGCGTTTGCAACCGCCTTGTAGAAATCATTGTGTCCGTGCCATTCAAGCATATCGGAGGTAACGTCGGAGTAGTGGTGTAAGCCGTATACTATACCCGGCACGCTTCGCGGCAGGGCAACACCGGGGTAGGGAACACCGTAGCCCATCGTGTCGCACATACGGATCTTAACGTCTAT
>JAZRLU010000152.1:0-6072 GCA_045647045.1 Eubacteriales bacterium | reverse complement strand
ACCCTCGCCTTTCCAAGTTGCTCTCCAATCACCGCTATCGTAGTACTGCTGAGTTCTGTACCAGTCGGTAATGATCCAGTTGGTTCTCTTAACTTCGCCGATAGAGCCGTTGTGTACCATCTCGCGCATCTTCTTGAATGCGGGATTGGTTCTCTGGTTGAACATGATACCGAGGATCTTATCGGATTTCTCGGCACGCTCAAGCATAGCCTTTACCTGAAGGGTATATACGCCTGCAGGCTTCTCAACGATACAGTTAAGATCGTTATCAAGTGCAAGTATTGCAAGGTCGGGATGGATGTAGTGAGGTGTGCAGATCATAACTACGTCGCACTCGCCGGACTTGAACATTTCTTCAGCATCGGTGAAATACTTGATGCTATCACCGAATTTCTCCTTGAAGAACTCAAACTTCTTGGGGTTGATATCGCATACTGCGGTAACAACACCGTTAGTGATCTTCTCTGCAAGGAAGTTCTTTGCGTGGCCGGAGCCCATATTGCCGCAGCCAACTATACCAAATCTTACTTTTTCCATACTCCGTTTTCATCCTTTCCGTAACCGTGTTTTGTGAGTAGATTTTCAAGTGCCTTTACAGCGAAATCAAACGCCTCTCTGCCGTTCTCAAAGGTATGAGTACCGCGAAGCTCGTGATTGTCTATCTGCTTATATGCAAGGAATGCGTGAAGGTGGGGCTCAAGAGTAAGATATACCTCGCCGTCAACCTTCTCGTTAACGATATCAAGGATCTCGCCGATACGGCCTTCGCCCTCACCTGCGGGAACGATAGTACGAGTTCCGTAGATAGCATCCTTGATGTGCATATACTTGAAGTTGATAAGAGTAGCCTCAATACCCTCCATAGTATCTGCATCGTTCATTCTGTAGTTAGCTGCATCGAAAATACCGCCGAGACCTTCAACCGAGGTAAGAAGATCCTTAACCTCTGCGGGCATCTGACCGTAAATTGCAGACTCGTTTTCGTGGCAGAGAACTACGCCCTCAGCCTCTGCAATGCTTACCATTGCCTTAAGTCTTCTGATAACCTCGTCTCTGTACTGTGTAAGCTCGTCCTGCTTTACAAAGAAGCTGAACATTCTTACGTACTTTGTTCCGAGTATCTTTGCGATTTCAACGGTGCGCTTTACCTTGGGAAGGTAGCTGTCAAAATCGTCGGTAATGGGATACTTACCGATAGGGGATCCAACCGATCCTACTTTAATGCCGTTTGCTGCAAGGCGCTCACGGATCTCAACAAGCTCCTCATCGGTGAAATCGATAATGGACTTACCGCCGATGTTTCTGGGCTCGATGTAACGAATTCCGTTGGCAACGAGTGCGGCTATCTGCTCGTCAAGAGAAGAGCCTGCCTCATCTGCAAATGCGGAAAATACGAAATTTGCCATAGTTTATTCCTTTCAATCAATTAAAAAGATCTGAATTAGAAGAGGTGCTTGAGGTTGTTAAAGCTTGTAGCCATCTGCTCATACTCATCGCCAAGCTGGGGAGCGTTATCCTGCTCTACGAGCGCGTAGGGGATAGCAAGCTCGTTACAAAGCTTAACTACGGGAGCAAAGTCTATGGTACCTTCACCGCAAGGGCAGATCGGTCCCTGAGGCGCGGTAAGCATATCCTTGAAGTGAACGTTGGTAAGTCTTGTGTTGCCAAGAAGCTTTATGTAATCAAGATGGCTTCTACCTGCATATGTGAACCAATACGTATCAAGGATAAAGTTCATAGTGGGAGCTTCTTCGATAAGAACGTCGTAAGAGCAAACGCCGCCAAGATCATCAAACTCAAAAGCGTGGTTGTGATATGCAAAGCGGAGTCCTGCCGCCTCGATTTTCTTCATAGGCTCAGCTACATCGCTGATGAATTTACGAACTGCTTCAAGAGAAGAGCGGTATTCACCGGGCATAGAGCCAAGACCGATAACAGGGCAACCGTATATGATGTGCTCCTTGATAAGGGCATCGGTATCGTCGATAATGCGGTTAAGGGGGGAGTGCGTACAGGTGATGGGGAGCTCGAACTCATCGGAAAAAGCCTTAAGCTGTTCCGGCTCGATCTGGCAGATCGCAGACATCTGAGCAACCTCATATCCTATTCTTTTCATTTCCTTAAAGGAGTTATAAAGTCCTTCAGGAGTCTTGTTTCTCTCGCGCAGAGAGTAAAATTGAGCGCCGAGTTTCATAATAAATTCTCCTTATTTTGATTTTGTTATAATAATTTTAACATATACGCGCCCGTATTTCAAGTGTTTAAAAAAAATATTTATTGTAAGTCTTGCAAAAACTATTGCAAAAGTTGCGCATATGTGATAGAATATAAAATGGGTTTGTATGCGATACTCTATCAGATACAAGCTGCGAGCATTATTATCTTTTGAACGGAGACGTGGGCTTGGACAAAATATTGGTAAAATCCGAATGCCTTGAATATACGCATAAGTACAATGAGCGCGCCCCCGAGCAGCTGAAGGCAAGGCATTGCCACGAGGGTTACGAATTGCTTTACGTGCTGCGCGGCAGCGGCAGGCTGCTTGTTGAGGGCACGGAGATCGACTTCACAAAGGGATCGCTGATCGTTATAAAGCCTTTTCAGTATCACTGTATAGACGTGGACCTGAATGACGGATATGAAAGATACGTTATTCATTTTTCCTTAGATTCCTTGCTGCGCGATATGCGCCCCGTGCTTGACGGACTTACCTCATATGCGGAGGGGGAAGGCGAAGTAGGCTTCTTTTGTGCCGCGGATCATTTTGATAAGCATATCGGGCTTATTGCGGGAAGCATTGAAGGCGCGGCAGATCTGCCTATGGAGAGCAGGGATCTGTTTTTAAAGCATCAGCTTTCAGCCTTGATAGGCTTGATCGCAGGTCACGGCAAGGCTATAACCTTGCACACGGGTAACGAGCTTGGTGCGGAAATAGCAAAATACGTGAATCGCTTATTGGATACCAACATAACGCTTGATATGATAGCCAAGCACTTCTTTATGAGCAAGTATTACATAAGCCACGTTTTCAAAAGGTACAGCGGTGTTTCGCTGCATGCATATATAACGCAAAAGCGCGTTGCTCATGCAAGGCAGCTTATTGTGCAGGGTAATACGGCAGCTGCCGCGGCATACAAGGTAGGATTTGGCGATTATTCCGCATTTTACAGAGCGTACGTTAAAATTTACGGCAAGCCGCCATCCTCATAACGATCGGAGATTTGGATTTATAATGGATCATAACCTTATATACTCGGTGAATTCCCCCGAGGACATAAAGCGGTTAACCCCCGAGGAAATCCCGCTTTACTGTGAACAAACAAGAGATTTTCTCATTGAAAAAGTTAATAAAACAGGCGGTCATCTTGCATCCAATCTCGGCGTTGTTGAGCTTACGGTAGCAATACACAGAATATTTGATTCTCCGCGTGATCATATCATATTTGACGTTGGGCATCAGGCGTATACCCACAAGCTCATCACCGGCAGGCGTGATGCTTTTGATACTCTGCGCACGACGGGCGGACTTTCCGGCTTCACAAAGCGTGATGAAAGCGAGCACGATCCGTTTGGTGCGGGCCACAGCTCAACCTCGGTATCTGCGGCACTTGGCTTTGCGGAATCCGATATGCTCACGTCAAACGGCGCATATACGGTGGCTGTTATAGGTGACGGTGCATATACCGGCGGTATGGTGCACGAGGCGCTTAATAATTGCCGTAAGGATCTTAAGCTTATCATAATCCTTAACGAAAACCGTATGTCCATATCAAAGAACAAGGGCTCCTTCGCATCCTATCTTGCAAGAGTGCGTATATCCAAAGGATATACGAAATGGAAGGCGGATACAAATTCCTTCCTTGGCAAGCTTGGCGGCTTCGGCAGATCCACGCAAAGATTCCTTGCGGCTTGTAAAAGAAAGCTTAAGACGGCATTTTACGCGCCGAATTATTTTGAGGATCTCGGACTTTACTACATAGGACCCGTAAACGGAAACGATTATAAGGCGGTAGAAAAAGCACTTCTTGAGGCAAAGCGCCTCGGAAAATGCACCGTAATACACACGTATACCAAAAAAGGCAAGGGGTATGAGCCTGCAGAGCGATCCCCGGATCATTTCCATAGTGTAAAGGGTAGTGATCCTAATGCGAAAACGTTGCACGCCGCTGTGGCGGAGGAGCTTATATCCATTGCATCCGAGGATAAATCGGTTGCGGCGGTAACGGCTGCTATGGGTATCGGTACGGGGCTTTCGGCATTTGGCGAAAAATATCCCGAAAGATATTTTGACGTTGGAATAGCAGAGGAGCACGCACTTACCTTCGGTGCAGGGCTTGCCGCTGCGGGAATGAAGCCGTTTGTGGCTATCTATTCAACCTTCCTGCAAAGAGGATATGACAATATAATTCACGATATCGCGCTTCAGCGCCTGCCCGTGCGCCTTCTTATAGATCGCGCAGGTATCTCCGTTGGAGACGGTGCTACGCATCACGGTATTTTTGACGTTGCGTTCCTTTCACACATCCCCGGAATTACCGTAACTGCACCCGCAACGTTTGACTCTCTTTCTGTAGCAATGAAAAATGCGGCACAGAGTGACTCTCCGTATGCCATCCGTTATGCAAACAGTACGGAGCCCGAGGTTATAAAAGATGCATTTGCTCCTTGCTCCGGTAACGATATAGGCGTAAGAAAAAATTATACCTCGGATAACGTGCCCGAGTGCGTTTTCGTAACGTACGGAAACATCACCTCACGTGTGCTTGAAGCAGAGCGCAGGCTTAAGGATGAGGGCATCAGCGCAGGAACTGTGCTGGTTGAGCTTATAGCTCCTTATGAGGTATCGTCTGCCAACGTTGCACAGGCAATAAAGGGTGCGCGTGCTGTTTTGTACGTTGAGGAGGGAATTGAAAACGGCGGATTTGCTATGATATGCGAAAACCGTATCAGAAAAGATCATCCGGAGTTTTCCGATATCAAAACAGACATTGCCGCGATAAAAGATTTCGTTATCCCGCACGAAAAATGCGATATTTATGATTACGCCGGACTTTCGGCAACAAAAATATACGAAAGGATGAGAGAGCTTATCTCTCGGTAATTTGTATGAACGGTACTAAATTTGATTTCTCACCTAAATTTATATATGCTGACGGAAATGAGCATAACAACGTAAGCTTTTCCACCGAAAAAGAGGAAAAGGGCGGATTTATCGGATATTACGTGTCTGCGGAATGCGATGCAAAGCTTGATGCATCCCGCGCCGTTGAATTCCGCTTCCCCTGCGGTGCTGTAAGAGCAATGGCTATATACAGCCACTCTCCTTATTGGGTACAGCCTGCTTTTTGTACCGATCTTGCAAGAATACCGCAAAAGACTCTCGGCGTATTCCTTGATCTGGGTGACGGTACGTATGAATATATCCTGACCGCCGTGGACAAGGAGTACAAGACCTACATAGAGGGCGGAAAGGGCGAGATCGTTGTAAGCATGTACTCAAACCTTTCCTCCGAAAAAATAGACCGCGAGCTTTCATTTATATGCGCGCGCGGTAAGAATATAACCGAGCTTGCACAAAAGGGCGCGGCGGCAATGTGCGAATTTCTTGGTAACGGGCTTAAGCTTCGCGGTGAGAAAGCTATGCCCGAGGTGCTTGAATATCTCGGCTGGTGCTCCTGGGATGCCTTCCAGATACGCGTTAACCACGAAGGCTTGCTTGAAAAGGCAAGGGAATTCAAATCTCTTAACGTTCCCGTTAAGTATGCGATAATTGACGATATGTGGGGCGATGCTCCTAATCTTAAGACGGTGCCTGCCGATGCATCTTTCAAGGATATGGTAACGGCAATGCACGCATCTGTCCTGAGAAGCTTCGAGGGTGACCCCGAAAGATTTCCCAAGGGGCTTGCAGCCGCAGTTTCGGATCTTAAGGCCGAGGGGATAGAAAAGATCGGACTTTGGTTCCCAACTACGGGCTATTGGTACGGCCTTGCCGAAGGTGGTGCCGCTTACGAAGAGCAAAAGGGTAACGTAAGTCCTGCCGCAGGAAGTCGGAGGCCAAGCGGTCTTAGG
>JAZRLU010000151.1:0-1971 GCA_045647045.1 Eubacteriales bacterium | reverse complement strand
AAGGGTACTGCATTATCCTTATCGTGAACGTTTTCGATAATGCATTCTCCCTCAAAAACAAACCCGATCCCGTGCATACGGCTGCCCTCGTGCACCACCGTTTGCCCTTTTTTATAGCTCCGTATTTCAAAGCCGATGTCGGAAAACATTTCCTTGATGCGGTCTTCTTCAATATTGCGGAACGGGAACAGGGCAGATATAAAATCAAGATGCTCCGTTATCATAATAACCTCAAAAAGTGTATCATTTGAGACAAATTATACAACAAAAAGCCTGTTATGTCAATAGAAAAAACGAAAAAAACGGGCATTTTTTTATTTTTTGCCGAAAAGCATACGGGTGGCGAAAAATATTGAAAAAGGCATTGCATTTAATAAAAATCTGTGTTATAATATATTTTGTAAAATTTTTGGGCGAAATAAAACGTCCTTACTGCGAGGGTGAGATGAATTTTTTATTGAATACTTCAGCGCAGACGTCCGTTAAGTTCGATGACATTATCGCCTTAATGAAGAACGCCTTCTCGGAATTCACATTTTTTGACGTTATAGATATTCTTTTTCTGTCGGTTATCTTTTTCTTTGTTTTCAAATTCTTCCGCGGTAAGAAGGGCGGTGCGCTTCTTATCGGCATAGCGATATGTGTTGCGGTGTGGTTCGTTTCGGTAGCCCTCGGGCTTGACGGAATGAGTCTTATCTTCTCAAAGCTCTTTGAGATCGGTGCCGTTGCACTCGTTGTGATCTTCCAGCCGGAAATACGCGATATACTTGAAAAGATCGGCTCGGGCTCTATTTCGGGCATAATGAACTTCGGTGAGCAGAAAAAGAAGCAGCAGACCTATTATAAGGCTGTGGACAGCATCTGCATTGCCGTGGGTGATCTTGCCCGTACAAAGACCGGTGCGCTTATGGTGCTTTCAAGAACCACTAACCTTGACGATATAATTGCAACGGGTATTGCGATAAATGCAGACGTGAACCCCTTCCTTTTGAGAAACCTCTTCTTCAACAAAGCACCTCTTCACGACGGTGCGGTGGTTATAGACGATGCTCGCGTAGTATCTGCAGGCTGCCTTTTGCCCCTTACCCGCAGGCAGGATATTGACGGTGACCTCGGTACCCGTCACCGTGCCGCTATCGGTATGAGCGAGATAAGCGATGCTATCATAATCGTTGTATCCGAGGAAACGGGAACCATATCCGTAGCATCCGACTGTATGCTTGAGAGAAATTACACTCCCGATACGCTCCGCAGCTTCTTGCTTAAGGCGTGGGTGAGAGAAAAGTCCGATGGCATCAAATAACTTGGAGGTCTTAACGTGAATAAGAAAATTTTAGGCATCAGGATCGGTACGTATCTTTGCGTAATATTAAGCGTTATAAGTGCAGTTTTGTTCTGGCTTTACGCCAAGGCTGTTAATGCAACTCCGCCCTCGTCCGCGTTTGCCCTTGTCGGCAATATTTTCGGCATTTTATGAGCGGTGGCAAAACAACCGGGGCGGGCTCCGCATTGCGGCAGCACAGCCTGATAGTAAACAATATCAAATTGCCTATAAACGCCTCGGAAAAAGAGGCGTTTTCGGTTGCTCTCACAAGGCTGCGGCGCGCATCTCTTGCGCTTGGTAACGTAAGCACGTCCTTATACAAGCGCAGCATCGATGCAAGGCATAAGGATGATATAAAATTCGTATATTCCGTGCTTGTAACCGGTGAGATATCCGGTATTACAGAGCAGCGCCTTATCGCGGCAGACGCTAAGGAGGATAAGCGCGAGATGCCAACCGTTACCTACGGTAACGAGCCTCTTTCGGCACGCCCCGTTGTGGTTGGCTCGGGCCCTTGCGGCTTATTCTGTGCGCTTTTGCTTGCAGAGCACGGATATATGCCGATACTTATCGAAAGAGGCGGCTCGGTCTCGGAGCGCATCGAGGCAATAGAGAGCTTCAAAAAAACACGTATACTCAATACGAAT
>JAZRLU010000150.1:0-13098 GCA_045647045.1 Eubacteriales bacterium | reverse complement strand
CAAGGCAAGCGGTTTAAGCAAGAAAACGGCAAAGGAGATTTTTATGTGCAACATTGACGACTTTATAATCGAAGATGATATACTATTGAGATATTTGGGTAGCGATGCCGAGGTGGTTATTCCGAACGGCGTAAGATCTATAAGTCATGAGGCATTTATGTATCACCAATCTCTCAAAAGTATAACCCTTCCTGCATCCGTCACAAGCATTGATGCACGTATGTTATGCTATGGCGACAGTTTGGAAAGCATAATTGTGGATGAAGGAAATGCGGTGTACCATAGTGAAAACAATTGCGTAATCGAAACCGAAGGAAAGACGCTTATTGCCGCTTGTAATAGCAGCATTATTCCCCACAACGGTTCGATTACGAGTATCGGAGGTTGGGCGTTTTCCGGTTGCTCCGGTCTTAAGAATATCACCATACCCGAATCTGTCACAAGCATCGGTAAATATGCGTTTAATTCCTGTGTTAATCTCACAAGCATCGATATACCGTCGTCAGTGACAAGCATAGGAGAAGGAGCTTTTTCTCAGTGCGCGAGTCTTCGGAATATTACCATACCCGATTCTGTCACTTTCATAGATGAGAATGCGTTTGCCGAATGTATCGGTCTTGAGAGTATCGTCTTGCCCGCGTCTATCACTAAAATCAGCAAAGCAGTGTTTTGGTGTTGTTTTGAACTAAAAAACGTCACCATCCCCTCATCTGTGACAAGCATCGAAGAACTCGCGTTTGGCAATTGTAAGGAGTTCACCTTTATCACCCCAGCGGGTAGCTACGCGGCAGCGTACGCCGAGAAGAACGGAATTAAGGTGAATTTGATATAAAAAGGGCTATTTTACACACCTTTTTACTGTTCTTCCGCATAAAAGAACGAACTTTTGTCTACCGGATAAAAGTTCGTTTTTTTCATATTTTCAGCACATTTTCGGGCAAAACACGGTATAATCAAGGATAAATAAGCAAAATCGTACGCTGCAGCGGTCATCGTGACTGCCGCAGCATTATTTTTATGCCCGCAGCAGTGCAAAAAGGCACATTACTTTTTGTCGTTCTTTGCTCAAATAAAGAACAACAAAAACATTGCGTCGTGAGAGAGTTGAAGCAAAAATATTGCCAAGTTTGCAAAGCAAGGACAATTTTGCCCCGTTGCCCCTTTACAAAATCCATAAATTATGTTATACTCAAAATTAAATATGATTTTTGTGTGATTGTATTATAGAAAGGAGAAATATTATGGGAAGATGGTCTTTTGCCCCAATGGGTAGTGATGATGCACTTGATGCGAGGGGCGTTTTTTTAGATTATGTTGGATCATTAAAAGGTGTAGATAAATATTTTTTTGATGACGAAATTGAAAAAGCGCGTTCGATTTTCAATAGTCTTACGTTACAAGAAATCGATAATTTTTTAGAGAATGAACCGATATTTGGTTATAGCTTTGTTATTCCATATGTTTATTTGGAATATGAAGCGTTTGACGTTTCAATAGAAATTAAAGAAAAGCTTAAAACATTGCTTAGAGAATCTATTTTTGATTTTTGCAATCCTTATTATGGTGAGAGTCAGAATGATACTGACTATAATACGTACGAAAATTTACTGGATTTTAATATTCCTGAAGACTCTAATTTTTACCATTTGTATTGCTTGCAAGTATTTTTGAATAATTTTGAAGATATATTCTCACGTAAATTTGTATTTGAAGATCAAACCGGTCTAATTACTACAATCCTAAATTCAAAAGGACGCAACGTAGAAGATCATATTCCGGAAGAAAATGAGTTTGGTAATATACCAATGTATGTTGACGGCTGGGATGAATCAATGGCTTCATTCATTGGCGGAATTAAAGATAAAGAAATAGCTGTTTCAATCCTATTAAAGATGGCAAGAAGAGGAGATATATGGGCTCAACGTTATATAATTGAGAATTATCACGAAGATATTGACATTGAGGTTTGTTTTGAAATTCTTTCTCTGTATTTGATTTTTTTGAATAGTAATGATATTGATAAGCTATCGCTTGACTTTGAATGTGAATGCATTTACAGTTATGCATGGAATGATGATGGGCTTTCATATAAAAAGAGATTGTCAGAAATTTATAGTTATATCAAGAACAACAAAACAGAATTGATGGACAAATTTTATCAGGTTTATTTTGCTTATCAAGAATTAGGTAATAAATATTTGAATATGGTAGCAATTCCTGATTTTTATTTAAAAGAAGATATCGCACTTGTTGAATCCTATTTAAGCATGGATTTTTATGATATTAAAAATGGGGATTTATGTTCTATTTACCCTAATGATAGTTTTTCATCAATTAAACCTAAAAAACTTGTTATACCCGAAACATATCGTGGGCGCAAGGTTGTTGTAGTTGAGTTCATTGAATACATAGAAGAATATTGCGAATTAACGGTTGTTGGAGGTAACGTTAGATGTCTTGCACGGGAAGAACTATGGGATCAAGAAAAAGATATGATAATATCAGATCTTGATTGCGTCAGTATTTTGGCAGGATTTCAACGTACTATGTCCTATCAAATTGCCCCTAACAATCCATATTTAACGATACAAAACGATACATTTTACAGTAAAGACTTAAGTGTTCTTTATCGATACGTAGGACCGGATACCAATGTTTTTACAATTCCTGATACTGTTACTAAAGCAGCAGATTTTGCCCTTGTGTGTGAACATTTTAGCGAAATTGTCTTTGGCTCGAATATTAAAGAGTTTGCGCCTTATTCTTTGGAGGTTAACGGTGCAGAAAATTTAACTATTAGGTTTAATGGCAGTATAGAGCAATTTATGTATTATAAAGAAATGCTCCAAGGTGATGCTGTTTTGGCAGACGACATGGAGGATGAAGATTTAGAAAAAATATATATCATATGTCAAGACGGCGAAATAAATTTATTTGAATTTTTATGTAACATGTAACTGAATATTAATAAAATTAAAATGTCAATAAAAGAAATTCCAATTCAAAACGCGCCACTCGCAACCTACGGAATCAACAGCGTATTTACGATGCATCATTTGATAATATTCAAGGCTTACCCCACATAATTATATTTAAGATTTGATTATTCCCTGCCTTATTGTTTTTTGAAACCGAACGTGATAAAATAAGATTAGCGCAATCTATATACGGTATTTGCGCTGAAAGATTGACGTTATTTTTTTAAACAACCTTGGCTTAAGGAGGATGAAATGGATCTTGGCGTTTTTGGAAGTGTGCACCTGATATATTTGGCAATTACGATCCCGATCTCTTGCATTGGCGTTTTTCTGGCAAAAAAATATGCAAAAACAGAAAAGGCGCAAAATATAATTCTTAAAGCAACGGCATCGTTACTTTTCATATGGATCCTTATAAACAGGCTTTCGCAGGTATACCGATATTCCGAGGTCAGATGGGAACAAATTATCCCCGATAGCTTTTGCGGAATGACAAGCCTTGTGCTGTCTCTTTCCGTGCTTTTTGGAAAAAAGGACAACCCCGTGTATCATTTCGTTTGGGCATTAGGCACGGCAGGCGCTTTGATAACGGTATTTAATCCAACGTTTCTTGATCAAGGACCGTCGATTTTCTATATGCCAACGTTATCGGGGCTGCTTCATCACAGTCTTACGCTTGTAACGGTAGCAATGCTGTTTGCTTTTGGACAGATATACGTTACCTACAAGAAGTGGTATTGCACCTTATTTGGATTCACGGCATATCTGAGTGTAGGAGCGTTCCAGATGGCGGTATTCGGCTTTGAGGATGCGTTCCATATCAAGGAGCCCATACTTTCGGGCACGCCCCTTACAGCTTGGGTAATGGCACCTATATACGCGCTCGGCTACGGTGCGGTGCTTTTTATAATAGAGCTTGTGAGGCGAAGAAGAAAGCAAGGCGCGCTTCAAGAATAACAAAAGGTGAGGCAGAGCAAAAAGCTCAGCCTCACCTTTTTGTAATTGCAATCTATCCGTTATATGAATACCTTGTTGTAAACACTTCGCTTTCGCCGGGGGCGAGAATGAGACAGCCGCCATCGATATTAAGACCGTTTACCTTGCCTGCCTGAGGCTCAAGGCAAAGGAAGCCGCGCTCGCCGCGAGCGTTATAGAGGATCCAATGATCAAAATTCTTTGATACCTCATAATTAAAGTTACCGACGGTTGCAACGTTACCCGATGCCTCAAAGTATCCTACTACGTAGATACCCTTTGACGGTGAACCCGTTACGTAGCGGCTTTCCTGCTCGGTAAGCGGAATATATCTGCCGGTGGGTATATCGCGCACATCCTCCTGACGGCTGCTTATCGGAAGAATAAAGATATCAGGCTCAACGAAGGTGGAATGCAGGCAGAACGTGTAAGGCATATTGCAATCGCCTGCGTTGGTTATAACGTATTTCTGCGAGAAGCCCTCGTTATCAACGGTATACGTTACGGTGATATCAAAATCGAAGGGATATACCTTACCGCCGCGGTTGGAATAGGTCATTGTTGCAGACGTAGCGTCGGCAGAAACAAGCTCAAAGCTTTCACGGTGCAGAGTGCCGTGAAGGTGCGAATTGGTTCTCGGCTCTGTTATGGGGAGCGTATAATCCTTGCCCTCAAAGCTGAATTTACCGAGGTAGGTTCTGTTTGCGGGCAGAAGGATGGGAGAGCCCTGTATATAGGGGTTTTCTGCGATCTGTGCCTCATTTTCAAGAGGGCGGAAGATATCTCTGCCGCGATAGCGAAGATATACCGTATTTGCGCCAAGGCGCGGATTTACGCCTGCTTCCCAATCGCCGGAGCAAAGAGCTATATTGCCGTTTACGTTCATAACAGTCTCCAATCGTTTTTGTTTTTTTGTTTAATTATATCACACGGTAAAGCAATTGTCAATTATTAAATAAAACTCGGCACGGATCGGCATTAAAGCTCATCCGTGCCGTAGCTATTAAGATCAAAGGTTTACAAGAATTATAGCCGCGATAACAGCCACAAAGGCTATAACGCGCTTCAACGTAAGCTTTTTAGCGAAAATGAAGGTATCAAGCACAAAGCACACCACCATACTTAAGCCGTGCGATAGGGGGTACAGTATTGCAGAGGGCAGAGTTGATGCGAGGGTGGCAAAATACTGGTATGCGTAAAGCCCTACAGCGGCAAGAAGCACGTATATCCATACACGCCTAAGGGGAAAGCCCTTACCTACGATCTCTACGTTCTCTTCCCCGCGCTTGATCCTTACATGCGCTGACAATAGCTTTATAGCATATATAAGCACGAATGCAAGGCATACGACAACGAACGTGGCAAAATTAAAATACTCTATTGTGCCAAGCCCCTTATCTGATATATGATAGGTATAAAGCTTTTGAGTGATTGCCGTTCCGCTAACGCCTATTACCTGCATAAGAAGGGTAATTATTTTTGTTATAAGCGGAGATTCCTTGCTGCTTTTCCCCTCATCATCCGAAAACAGTATAACGGATGCAAGGAGAACGGCGGTGCCGATCCATTGGAAGATATTTACGCTGTCTCCATTATAAAGCACGGGTGCAAGGAAAAGGGGTAAAACCACCGTGCCAAGCATCGAAAATACCTCTATAAGGCTTATCGACACCATTTGCGCCGCGAGCACCCAAAAATATACCGTCATAGCATTTGATATGCCCGAAAGTATAACCAAGAGGTTACCAAGCTCGGTTGTTGTGCCAAAGCCGGATATAGCCCATATTATGACGCTTATAGCTAAGCATAATACCGAGCGAAGAAGATTTATAATAAGGCTATTGGAGCCGCCGCGAGCCTCTTGCCCTGCGCGCTTCATAGAAAAGCCCTTAAGACCGCCAAAGGTCCTTGCTATTATTAGATAAATAATCTGCATACGCCTATCCTTTCATACTCGCGTATTATATATTACTTTTGCGCTTTTGTCAAGAACTTTGCCAAAGTTTTGCCGTTTCTATTGACAAAATTTTTATATGGGCGTATAATTAACACAGTTAATTAACTGTTGAAAGGATATCTCTTTTATGGATACCAAGAAGATTCAAAACAAGCAAAACGGAAAAATTATAGCTCACAGAGGCGTTAGCGGCATTGAGCCCGAAAATACCATCTCTGCATTTATTGCAGCGGCAAACCGTTCCTATTACGGAATTGAGACGGACGTACATAAAACGGTAGACGGAAAATTTATCTGCACGCACGATGATAATGCAAAACGCGTAACGGGCAAGGATCTTATCATAGAGCAGACGCCTTACGAAACTATCCGTGCGCTTAAGATATTTGATATGGATAAGGCATCCTACAGATGCGACCTTTATATGCCCAGCCTTAAGGAATATATAGGCATATGCAAAAAGTATGGCAAGGTTGCCGTGCTTGAGCTTAAAAACAGCTTTACCGAGGACGAGATCCGTGCTATCCTTGACGAGATCGAGGAGGTTGGATATATGGACGGCACAACCTTTATCGCCTTTGATCCGCACAACCTTTACAGCGTGAGAAAATATTATCCCAACCAGAGCGTTCAGCTTCTTGTATCCTTAAGAACGCAGGTGCCCAATTTCCTTGAGCTTGCACGCGAGCACAAGTTTGATCTTGATGCACAGCACGTTATGATAACGCCCGAGATGCTTGACTTTGTACACGGCTACGGCGGAATCGTTAACGTATGGACTGTAGACGAGCCCGAGCGCGCAGAGGAACTTATTGCTATGGGCGTTGATCAGATAACAACAAATATTTGCGAATAAGGTGATATCATGTATGATATAAGGAAGATATACGGCGAGCCTATATATTCGTGTGTGGACAACAACATGGAGAGAATTTTTGTATATGATTCCGTTATTTTCATCGATAACAACTCCGAAACTCTTGCGATAATGCGCAACAAAATCTCAAACGTCATTATAGATCATACGGATTACAGCATACGCCTCTATACCGCTGATGATGATTATGAAGAATTATCTCTTAATAAAATTACTGCTTATGAGTTATTCCGCGTTATTATTCCCTGCGAGGACAGCACGGCGTACAAGAAAATAGACTGACAATGACATTGTAACGAGCTTAATGCCGTTACAAAAAACACCGGCAGTGCCGAGGCGCAAGTGCGCTTTTTGTACTGTCGGTGCTTTTTATATTCTTTTACGCCGCGTATCTTTCCTCTTCGGTGAAGAACATAATTATTTCTGCTGCCGAGGCGGTGGTGAGTGTTGCCTTAAAGTGATCTGCTATAAGGTCGCGCGCGTAGATGCCGGGGGTATACGATGCCACTACCGTTAACCTATTTGGCGCGTAATACGCGGTGTAGGTATCGGTTACTATGTAATAGGTGGCATTTTGATCTATGGAATTTTTTACAGAATTACCGTAATCCGTGTAAGATATATAGTAATTGGAGTTGTTTGTGTTTATGAATTTGGACAACAGATCCCTGCCCTTTACCGAGCAAAGAACGATATCGTTATCAAACGGCAAAATACCCTGCAGGTTCTTATAATAAACGTCACCTGCGGAAAGATCGTACGGGCTGCGCGCGGAAAGATATCCGCCGCCGAGAACTATTTGGTAATCGGTAAAGAAGCTTTCGCCTGCCTCGGCATACATTCTTGCCGCAAGGGCGCAGATATCATCACTGCTCATATATTTTGTAAGCCTGCCAAGATACTCGTTGCCCTTTGATATCTCTGATTCATACTTACTTGCAAGTGCGTTTATGATATCCGAGCCTTTGAGCGAGGAATACTTGGATGAACGAATGGATTCTGCGGTATCAAAGCTTATCTTTCCGCTTTCTGCACTGTACGTAAACGATGCGTGGGTAATGCCGCTGTTATCTCCGCCGCCCTGAAGGTGATACACGCCGTGGCGGTCACGGTAAACGTAGCGCTGGTGGCTATGGCCTTCAAACACAACGTCAACGTATCCTTCGGAAAGCTCGATATCATAATAAGCGGACATAGCGTTTGCCGATATATCCGTAGTGGTTGAGGTGGATTTTCCGTTACCGTCATGAAGGGAATATATTATTACGTCCACTCCTTCACCGCGAAGGCGCTCCGATTCCTCTTTGACAAGCTCGGTAAGCTCGTCTCCAACCTTAAACTCAACCTCTGTTACCTTATCGGATGCAATAGAGGAATAGCAATCACCGATAGCGCCGATAATGCCGATCTCTACCGCGCCGAGATCAACTACGGCAGAGGGTGTGCAATAATCAGCAAGCGTACCGCTTTTCTTGTTATATATATTTATCGCAAGAAAAGGAAAATCCGCTATAGCAAGATTTTCTCTTATAGCCGCCTCGCCCCAATCAAATTCGTGGTTGCCGAGCGTCATTGCGGCGCAGCCTATGGAATTCAGCCACTCCGTCATTATATTTCCGCGGGTGAGATTTGATTCCGACGTGCCCTGCCACATATCGCCCGATGATAATATCACCGTATTTTCGTTGTTTTTCTTGCACATTTCAAGATATGCGGTAAGCTCGTCTGCCCCTATATTATCATTGGTATCCAAAAGCTTGCCGTGCATATCGTTTATAGTATATATATCCACGGTGTGTGACATCGGATTTCCGCACACGCTGCACATACCGTTGCCTATAATATCTACGTGTGTGTGACTGCCTATATTAACGTCACCGCCGTCGTTGCCCGTATCCGTGCCGGTATCCGGCGTGGGTTGTACTGAGTTACACGCCGTAAGAAACAACATTGTAACGGTTAAAAGCAAAACAATAACCTTTTTCATAAAAAACTCCCTTCTAAATTATTTTATATTATTATGAAGCGTTTTTCAAGTGGTTGCGGTATATTTTTTCTGAAAAGCTATTGATTTTTTCACCAATTGCCTATATAATATAATCAGCCGCAGCTATCGTTGCTTATTTCAGCTAAAAAGTGATATGCAGCGTAATTTCTACGGTGGGGGCAGATAGCTAGTCGGATTTACTTCATGGTGATAACCCGGGGGTCGTGGGTTCAAGTCCCACCTACCTACAGCTTGCTGTGGGTTTGTAGCTCAGATGGTAGAGCACCGGGAATGGTAATTCGGCAATTTCATCTGCCCTTTTTCAGTAAATTAACGGAGGTGGTAATAATGAATAAAAGAATAAAGGAATACCTTTTTGAGAAAAACGTTCTCGTTGCGGACAGTCCTGCCGTGCCTAATGAAATCGCAGAATGCGTTGTAACGCTTGCCTCGGCTTACGGTATAGAGCTGACAGCGGGTGTTGAGCTTTTATCAAGGGACGTGCTTGTTTTTCTTGATACTGTGTTCCCGCGCTACGTACCGAAGGCGTTTTACCAGGGCTTTCCCGATAGCGTAAAGGAGCTTGGCATTGAACAAAAGGTTCTTGATCAACTTTTACATTACGTAAGAACCTACGCCTTTGGAGATTTCACCCACCCCGGTCATTCTATATTTGAAAAGAATATCGAAAGAAGCGCTTTCGGCGAGTGGTATAGCCCCCGCCTCCTTACGCTTTTAGATGAAAATGCCGCAAAGGAATATGCTACAGACCTGCTTTGCGGTTTGCTTGCATCAACAAGACCGCTTAATAACGATCAGATAGAATACGTTGTTGCATACGTAACGGAGTACGGCTGCCCCGACGTAAGAATCGCATCGAAGGATACCGTGTACAAGCTTTTGCTTGCAACGAAGGATCTTAAGTATGCTTCCCTTTTGTCCCTCTCTGACGTTATCGGATTTGTATCACGCCTTAATTATGATGAATACGGCTTGCAGGACATTAAGGATCTTCACCTTGCTAACCGTGACAGAAAGCTTATTGCGGCGGTAATAGATCACATATTCCGCTACGGAAGGGTTAATGAGGAGGAGTGCTATGAAAAGCGCGCTGCTTGGTGCGGACTCCTTCACCACATACACTACCGCCCTATATCGGATGAGGCGGCAGCCTTTGTTAAGGATATACGCGAGGGCAGAGGAAGATCGGTATACTCTGTATTTGAGGAGCTTATAGCAGAAGGGCGCACCGCAGATGCCGCAAGATATCTTGCAACCAAGCGCACGGGTGCTGCGGTTTTAAGAAAGCTTAACTACCTTGTAAGCCGCTCTGTATCCAAGGAGGATATCGAGGGCGTGCTTGAGGCGGCAGATACCAAGAACAGCATTGTACTTATGCAGCTGCTGCTATCCTATGCAAGCTACTCTTACGAAAAGAAGCCGAGAGCATTTTGCTTTAACCGTTTCGATATGTCCTACGTGCACCGCGAGACCGAGGACGAGGTCGATGCGCGCAGATCCTTGCTTTCAAAGGAGCAGGTAACTATACTGCGCGAGGCTATATTGGAGATGCTTAAAAAGTCTCTTAAGGGTAAGATCGGAAACGTGTACATAGATCCCGATATGGCACTTACGGCACCCCCGATATCCGAGGGAACGTCTATGGGCGGATGGGGTGTTTTGCCTAAGGGATCACGAATAAAGATCAATGCGGCAAGCAAGATCGTACGCGCATTTACCTATTGGGAAAAGATAGACGATATCGATCTTTCCGCTATGGCTACCGACGAGGTTGGCACTCCCGTTGCAAGCTTCTATTGGGCTAACGTCAGCTATTCGGATAATTACATAGTATTCTCAGGAGACCAGACATCGGGCTACAAGGGCGGATCGGAATTTTTTGACGTTGATATCAATGCCTTTGCCGCGGCGCATCCGAGCGCACGGTATCTTATATTCTGCAACAACACATACTCCAGCGAAAACTTCAGCGAATGCGTATGCCGCGCAGGCTATATGCTCCGCGATATCAACTCCTCGGGCGAGATATACGAGCCTAAAACCGTAAAATCCTCATTCACCATCAACTGTGACAGCCGCGCGGCTTATCTGTTTGCTATAGACCTTAAGGCATCAGAGATAGTATGGCTTAATATGGCTTCCGCCGGCGGAACCGCCGTTGTGATCTCAAATGACTTTGAAAGCGTTAACAAATACCTGACGGTAACGCGCACAATTAACCTTGAGCTTTTGTTTGAAATGATGGCTAAAAAGAGAGTTTCCTCTCCCGATCTTGCCGACGTTATAGTTTCGGACAAGCCCAACGACGAGCGCGAGGGTAAGACTGTTATAAAGAGCTATAGCTTTGAGGAAATCTTTAAGCTTATAAACTAAGGAGAATTATATGTTTGACAACACTGCAGAGGCATTCCGCAAAACGGGAAAGGCTTTCAGACTACTTTGCGGATCGTTTACCCTTCTTACCCAGCTTATCTACATAATCTACCTTATTATCTGTATTACAAGTGATACGGGATCAAAGGTAACCAACATATGTATGCTTTCGCTTGCGGGAATATACTTCCTATACTCGCTCTCGCTGCTTATTTTTGATAACGCGGAGGGGCTGCGCAAGACGAAAAGACGTGCAAAGCGCATATATGCCTTACTTAAGCGCCTTGTGCAGATTTCGATGATAATAACGGCACTTTACAATATGTCTGCCGCTACCCCCGCATTCAAGCCCATAGCCGTGCTTATTTGTACCGTTATGATAATATTCTTTATAATACAGCTGTTCTTTGAGCTTATTATATGGATCTTTACCGCGCGCGTACGCGGAATGAAAAAGGCTATTGCCACAGATCTTACCGGCACAGACGGCACAGGTGCAAGACGCCCGATGCGCATAGGCGCAAGAGAGGGTGACGTTTTTGCAGAGGGTACTGCCAACGAAGCACAGGAAAACTAAATAAAAAACTACCGCAGGCGCATCGCACCTGCGGTAGTTTTTATTTAAGAATGAGAATTAGCCGTTGATAAGCTTAGCGATCTCCTCGCCGTAGTTCTCTTCTCTCTTCTCGATACCCTCGCCCTTGTCGTAACGAACGAAGCCGGTAACCTGGATGTTAGCACCAAGCTCCTTAGCAACGGATGCTACGTACTTAGCAACGGTAAGAGAATCGTCCTTAACGTAGAGCTGCTCAAGAAGGCAGTTGTTCTCATAGTACTTGCCGAGCTTGCCCTCAACGATCTTGCCGAGAACTGCATCGGGCTTGTTAGCCATCTTGGGATCATTCTTCATCTGACTGATGAGGATGTTCTTCTCCTCCTCAAGAACCTCTGCAGGAACGCTCTCCTTGTTGAGGTACTTAACGGGCATAGCAGCAACCTGAAGAGCTACGTTCTTGCCGCACTCTGCAAACTCTGCCTTATCAGCACAGTCGGTTGCGAAGCTGATGATAACACCGGTCTGACCCTTACCGTGAATGTAGGTAGCAACAGCACCCTCAACGATAACGAATCTACGGATAGAAAGCTTCTCACCGATAGTACCGGTCTTGGAAGCAAGAGCATCGGTAACGGTGCCCTCATCATCACCCTCAATGTTGCAAGCCTTAAGAGCCTCAACATCAGCGGGCTTGTTAACGATTATAGTCTTAAGGATATCCTTAACGAACTGCTGGAATACCTCGTTCTTTGCAACGAAGTCGGTCTCGGAGTTAACCTCAACCATAGCGGTGGTATTGCCGATAGTCATAATATCAACGATACCCTCAGCAGCGATTCTGCCTTCCTTCTTGGCAACTGCTGCCATACCCTTCTCACGAAGGATCTTTACTGCAGCCTCAATATCACCGTTGGACTCGGTGAGTGCGTTCTTACAGTCCATCATACCGCAGCCGGTCTGCTTTCTGAGCTCAGCTACGTCCTTAGCCGTAAATGCCATTTTTTAAGTCTCCTTTACAATTTTAATAAGTTTGAAGCTTTTGCTGAATTATTCAGCGTCCTCGTTTACAACAACCTCAGTCTCCTCGGGAAGAGTCTCCTGAACGCCGCCACGAGCCTCGATAACAGCATCTGCAAGTGCAGAGCCGATAAGCTTGATAGCGCGGATAGCATCGTCGTTACCGGGAATGATGTAATCAGCATCATCGGGATCACAGTTGGTATCTACGATTGCGATTACGGGAATGCCAAGCTTCTTAGCCTCAAGAACTGCGTTTCTCTCCTTACGAGTATCTACGATGAATACTGCAGAGGGAAGCTTCTCCATCTCCTTGATACCGCCGTAGGACTTCTCGAGATCCTCCATCTCCTTGAG
>JAZRLU010000149.1:0-11642 GCA_045647045.1 Eubacteriales bacterium | reverse complement strand
GGTGGGGATATACAGGCTGCAACGGCCCTGCGTGGGATAGCGCGCTTATATGGCTTCCTTATTGGACGGCAAGGCTCAGGGGAGATCTTGCTCCAGCACGCGCTGTCAGCGGTGCAATACTTAAATATTTGCATCACCTTTTCGCATCAAGGGATGAAAGAGGGCTTATCACAACCGGGCTCGGTGACCACTGCGCACCTAATGAAATGGCGCCTAACGTTGTAAGCAGCAGCATAATAACGTACGATCTGTGCCTTAAGTCCGAATACGTTTATAACGCCCTCGGTATGCTGCCGGAGGCGGAATATTGCCATAGCCTTGCCGCACTTATGCGCAGGTCCGTGCGCGAGCACCTGATAGAGGATAGGGAAGAGTGGCGCGTGCTTGGCAATTGCCAGACCTCGCAGGCAATGGCGCTTTACTACGGAATATTTGACGAGGGCGAGTATGCTGCGGCGTATGCCACCCTCATATCGCAGATCCGCGCAAAGGATGATCACCTTGCGGTTGGCTGCCTCGGATCAAGGGTTCTTTTCAGAGTCCTTTGTGAAAATGGGGATTCCGAGCTTGCAATAAGGATGATAACTCGCCGCGATGCACCCTCGTACGGCTTCTTGCTTGATGCGGGGTATACTACCTTAACAGAAAAGATAGTTCCGTCTCAAAACTCATTCAATCACCATTTCTTCGGTGATATAGCCGCCGTTATGGTGGAGTATTTTGCAGGCATACACCCAAATCCCAAAGGGCAGGGGGCAAACACCGTGCTGGTATCTCCCACCTTCCCCGCATCCCTTGATTTTGCCTCGGCTTCCTACGTTACGGTTGCAGGAAAGCTTGACGTAAGCTGGCAAAGAGATAAGCTCGGTAGGGTCACTCTTAAAATAACCGCCCCCGAGGCGCTCGTGCTTTCCACAGACGTTCCGCCCGAGGTAAGGGTAGAAGTCTTAAGGGTATAAGTGCCTATCCGTGTATAAAAAACAAAACAAAAAAAGAACGAAGGAGCGCTTTGCATCCTTCGTTCTTTCATTTATATAGGAAAAATTAAACCTTAACCTTTTTTCTGCTTACCGCTCTGTAGGACTTAACACCGATAAAGGTTTCGCCGTCTATCTGAAGGGGGCGCGGCTCGTCAAATTCAACGGTAATGTCATACCCCGTGTGAATTGCTACGATCTTTTTGTTGTTAACGTGCTCACCCTTGAAGATCTTGGGGAATACCATAAGGGTTGCAAGCTTGCTTGAATCGTGGAAGAGCATTGTGGTAAGCTTACCGTCCTCTGCGGTACGTTCCTGCTCGGGCGCGGCATTCATTCCGCCGCCGTAGTATCTGCCATTCATCGTGGGCGCGATCCATACCTTATCGTATCTGTGTGCCACACCGTCTACGGTAACGGTAGCACCGCAGGGCTTGTAATCGATCAAAAGACCCTTGATCGCAATGGCGGTATAGTTAACGGGCTTGTCGGACTGTGCCTTCTTCTTGTCGCCCATCTCGCAGCAGTATCCGTCAATTCCGAAGCCAACGCCGTTTATAAACTTATAAGACGTACCGTCGATCGTTACCTCGGGAAGGTTCTTTATGTAACCGTTTACCTTAATGGGGTGCGCGTTTTCACCGAGATCGTAGGGTACACCTTCAATATCAGCTACGTCCTTAAAGAAATCGTTTCCTGTTCCGTAGGGCATATAGTATACTTCGTTCTCTATATCAATGCCGTCCATCTCGTTTGCAAAGCGCATAAGCGTACCGTCACCGCCAAGCAAAATAACCTTATCGGCGGGATCTATGCCTGCAAAGAAGGGCGCATAGCCGTCAAGATCGTGAACGTTGATGCAAATACCGTCGTTTTTTGCCTTAAGGATCTCCGCCTTTTCGGCATCACTGTTGCCTGCAGAGGGGTTGAACAATATATAGGTTTTCATATAATCCGCTCCAATCTGTGGTGATTATTTAGATAACATATATAAAATTGTATCACTTCCGTGTAAAAAAAGCAAGTTTTTTGCCGAATTGTTAACAATTGTTCATAACTATGGAAAAATAATGCAAAATCTTCCTTGCAAAAATCCTTCGCGCATCCGTAATATTTTGTTGACTTATCGGGCAAGTTCTGTTATAATTGGGTTGTAAGAAATCTTTTATGGGGGAACACTATGGATAAGAAGAGCTGGCGCGGGTGGCTGTATCTTTTGCCCGCATTTCTGTTTGTCGGCGTATTTATGATATATCCGCTGATAGACGTTCTTGTGTATTCATTTGAGGAGGGATACAATTCCGCCTCGGAAACCTTCTTCGGCGTCGGATTTTACAATTACGCCTTCGTGCTTCACGATCCGTACTTCCTTATGGCGCTTAAAAACACCTTTATACTCGTATTTATCACCGTACCCGTATCAACGCTGCTTGCGCTGCTTATCTCTCTCGGGCTTGCATCGGTAAAGAAGCTGCGCGGATTTTTCCAAACGGTATTCTTCCTTCCGTACGTAACCAATACGCTTGCGGTAGGTATGGTATTTATGATCCTGTTCCAGAAAACGGAGTACACGGACGGTCTTGTAAATATCATTATGTCCGCATTCGGAATGTCACCCGTTGACTTTATAGAAGGACCGTATTGGGCACGTATGCTTGTGCTTTCCATATACACGGTGTGGATGGTTATGCCCTTTAAGATACTTGTGCTTACAAGTGCACTTGCATCCGTAAAGCAGGATTACTACAACGCCGCCGCAATAGACGGTGCTACGGGGAAGACCGTATTCTTCCGCATTACCCTGCCGCAGATATCTCCTATGCTGTTTTACCTTATAATCACCGGATTTATAGGCGCGTTCAAGGCGTACGGTGATGCGGTGGCTATATTCGGCGAGGATCTTAATGCCAAGGGCATGAACACTCTTGTAGGATATATATACGATATGCTGTACGGTGACGGAGGCGGATTCCCCTCTTATGCATCGGCGGCTGCCATAATACTCTTCGTGATCATTCTCACCGTTACCTGCATAAACCTTACGGTGAGCAAGAAACAGTCTGTGGTATAAGGAGGGCGCATGGAAAGAGATCTGTTAGTGCGCGGCAAGGCGCATAACATTAAAAAAATTATCGTAAAAACGGTAGTATACATCCTTTTGTCCATATGGGCACTCATTGTCATCTTCCCCTTTTACTATATGATCCTCACCGCGTTCAAGAGCTACGGATCGTATAACGGTGAAAGCGTGCCTACTCTTTGGCCAACAGAGCCTACCTTTGATAACTTCGTTCAGGCGTTTTCGGAGGTTCCCCTCGGCGGATATTTCCTTAACACGCTTATCTTTACCCTTGCAACAACGGCAATAATGCTTGTTGTTACCACTCTTGCGGCGTTTGCCTTTGCACGCCTTAACTTTAGGGGCAAGGATCTTGCATTCACGGTGCTTCTTTCGCTTATGATGATACCAAACGAGCTTGTTATTATAACAAACTTCGTTACCGTAACCAATATGGATATGCGCAACACCTTTATGGGACTTATCCTTCCCTCGGTGGCAAGCGTGTTCTATATTTATCTGCTTAAGGAAAACTTTGCATCCGTTCCCGATGAGCTTTACTATGCCGCAAAGGTAGACGGTACGTCGGACCTTAAGTACCTTATGAAGGTAATGGTGCCTATGTGCAAGCCTACTATGATAACGATAACCATACTTAAAATGATAGAATGCTGGAACTCCTATATATGGCCTCGCCTTATTACGGACGAGGAGGCGTACTATCTTCTCTCCAACGGTATACAGGCACTGCGCGAAAGCGGCTTTGGCAGAGAGAATATCCCTGCAATGATGGCTGCTGTGGTAGTGGTTTCCGTTCCGCTTATAATTCTGTTCCTCATCTTCCGCAAAAGGATCATGGAGGGCGTTGCAAGGGGAGGAACAAAGGGATGAAAACATTCTTCAGATCAAGGCGCATATGCGCTCTTGTGCTTGCTTTTGCATTTGCCGTTGCAGCCCTTTCCTGCCTTACGTCCTGCCACGGCCGTGTGGATAGGCCCGCATTTGCCGTACCGGAGAGCTTTGATGAGAGCGCTCCGATAGAGATAACCTTCTGGTCAAAGAACGATACCAACATCGCGCAGCGCGAGGTTTACGAGCGCGCGGCAAGGGAATTTTCCGCGATCTATCCAAACGTTACGGTTACGATAAAGCAATATACAAAATACCCCGATATATACAATGACGTAATAACGAATATATCAACCGGCACTACGCCAAACGTATGCATCACCTATCCAGATCACGTTGCAACCTACCTTACGGGCGAGAACGTTGTTGTTCCGCTTGATGAGCTTATGGATGACGGAAAATACGGCTTTGGCGGCAGCGAGGTGAGGTTTGACGGTGTGGATGCAGGCGGCATTGTGGATAAGTTCCTTGAAGAATGCGTTATAAAAGGAACGGTTTACGCCCTGCCGTTTATGAGATCCACAGAGGCGTGCTACGTAAACCGCGATTACGTTGAAAAGCTTGGATACGAGCTGCCGGACGTGCTTACCTGGGACTTTATATTTGAGGTCTCGGAGGCGGCTATGGCAAAGGGAGATGACGGTAAGTATCTTGTAAACGGTCAAAAAACACTTATCCCATTTATCTACAAATCCACCGATAATATGATGATACAAATGCTTGCTCAGCTTGGAGCGGAGTATTCAACCGCAAGCGGAGATATACTTATCTTCAACGATGATACCTCATCTGTGCTGGCAACGATAGCAGACCACGCGGAAAGCCGCGCCTTCAACACCTTTGAGGCTATAGGCTACCCTGCAAACTATTTCAATAAGGGTCAGTGCATATTTGCGATAGATTCTACCGCGGGCGCTACGTGGATGGGATCGGATGCTCCCTTGATAGACGTTCCAGAATCGTCGATAGTAGACTTCGCGTGTGAGGTACGTGCGATACCGCAATACGATACCGAAAGTCCGAAGATGATATCGCAGGGTCCCTCTATCTGTATCTTCAATAAGGAGAATCCCAACGAGGTGCTTGCCTCCTGGCTGTTCGTTCAGTATCTTCTTACAAACGGCATTCAGATAGACTATGCGCAAACAGAGGGCTACGTTCCCGTAACCAAGGAAGCGCAAGGCAGCAGTGAGTATCAGGATTATCTTTCCCGTGCAGGTGAGGATAACGATAAGTATTACAAAACCAAGATAGAGGCAACGCGCCTTTTGATCGACAATACCGAGAACACCTTCGTTACCCCCGTTTTCAACGGCTCCGCCTCCCTTCGCAGCGCGGCGGGCATGCTGATAGAGCGTGTGTCAAAGGACGTGCGCCGCGGAAATACCGATAGCGTTGATGCCGAATATCTTGCCACGGTTTACGATGAGGTAGCGGCGTTCTATAAGCTTGATACCATCCTTCGCGATCCAAGTAATATGGTAAGCTTTGGAGAAATGCCTATAGGATCTGTTGTGCTTATCGTTGCTTTGGCGGCGGTTTGGGGCGCTATAGGCACTTATCACGCCGTAAATATCATCAAAAAGAAGAAATTCGGTGATAAATCTTGACTTTTCCCGAAAATAGTATATAATAATTTATGCTAAAATAATTTTTACCGAAAGGATAGAAAAAATGAAAAAGCTTTTGGCAGTTCTTCTGATTCTTGTCTTTGCACTTTCCATGACTCTCGTTGCTTGCAACAACGATCAGCCTGCGGACAACAATGACGATCAGAACAATAATGACAACAATGACAATGATAACAATGGCGTAAGAATTATGAGCCACGCAGATTTCATCGCGGCTCCTATTGATTCTACCGTTGTTATCGAGGCTTACGTGCAGGGCGCACAGGGCTGGTGGGAAAAGGACGGTCAGGGTGTTATAACCGTATTCCTCCAGGACAATATGGGTGGTTACCTTGCATATGAGATGGCGTGCTCCGAGGCGGATTCCGCAAAGCTTACCCCCGGTACAAAGATCAGAGTTACCGGCGCTAAGGCAGAGTGGAACGGCGAGGTTGAGATCGTAAACGCTACCTTCGAGTTCCTCAACGAGGCTGACAGATTCGTTGCAAACGCATTTGATGCAACCTCTCTTCTCGGCACAGAAACTCTTGCTTCTCATATGAACGAGTACGTATCCTTCAAGGCGCTTACCGTTGTAGCACAGGACGAGAACAACGTTATCTACTACAACTGGGATAACTCCGGCTCCGTAGGCAACGATATATACTTCAAGGTTACCGACGGTGAGAACGAGTACGTTTTCGTAATCGAGTCTTACCTTACCGGCGCTGATACCGACGTATACAAGGCAGCTCAGGCGCTTGCAGTTGGCGATCTTGTAGACATTAATGCATTCCTTTACTGGTATGAGGGTGCTCAGCCTTGGGTTACTTCCATTAAGACCTCTAAGGTTGAGGGCGCTATGACCTATGCAGAGTATCTTGCAGCAGAGATAGACGATGCTGTTGTTATCGATGCATACGTTCAGGCAAATCAGTCCTGGTGGTCTAAGGACGGTCAGGGTCTTATTACCGTTTACCTTGCAGACAAGGACGGTGCTTATCTCGCATACGAGATGGCTTGCACCGAGGAGGATGCTGCAAAGCTTGTTCCCGGCACAAGAATTAAGGTTACCGGTGTTAAGGGCGTATGGAACGGCGAGGTAGAGATCGTTGATGCTACCTTCGAGTTCATCGGCACTAACACCTACATAGCACCTGCAAAGGATATCACGTCCGTTCTCGGCACAGAGGCTATTGCAGATTATATGAATGCAAGAGTAAGCGCAACCGCTCTTACCGTTGTAGCTCAGGATGCGGACAACGTTATCTACTATAACTGGGATAACTCCGGCTCTCACGGTAACGATATCTACTTCAAGCTTACCGACGGTACTAACAACTACGTATTCGTAGTAGAGACCTACTTCACCTCTGTAGACAGTGAGGTATATCAGGTTGTTGAGTCCCTTCAGGTTGGTGACGTTGTAGACGTTGAGGCATTCCTTTACTGGTACGAGGGTATGCAGCCCCACGTAGTATCCGTAACTGTTGTAGAGGAGCCCGCAGAGGCATAATCTACCTATTATAAATACTTAAGGCAGGATCTCCTTTTTGGAGGTTCTGCTTTTTGTTTTTTAAAAAACGCTTACCCTATTGACAAGCAGAGCTTTTCGTGTTATAATAACAAACGATATATAACACGTGATATATAAAGGAGCATAATATGCCACCTAAAGTAAAGGTAACAAGGGAACAAATAATAAACACGGCTCTCGATATTGTAAGAAAAGAGGGCATAGGCGCCGTAAATGCAAGGAGCGTTGCGGCGGCAATAGGCTGCTCCACGCAGCCCGTGTTCTCAAATTTTGAAAATATGGAGCAGCTTCAGTCCGCAGTTGGTGAGGCGGCATACTCCCTTTATCTTGATTGCCAGGCAAATGAGGTAAAGAGCGGCAAATATCCCCCATACAAGGCATACGGTATGGCATATATCCGCTTTGCAAAGGAAGAAAAGGAGCTTTTTAAGCTTATCTATATGCGTGATACCGGCGGTAAGAGTGTCCCGGACGGCGATTTTTCAAGGTCGGTGGAAATGATAATGGGGGCTAACAGAGTTGACGAGGGCACCGCAAGCCTTATGCACCTTGAGATTTGGGCGTGCGTTCACGGCATAGCTGTAATGCACGCTACGTCATTTTTGGAGCTTGATTCTGAGCTTGTCAGCAATATGTTAAGCGACGTATATCGCGGACTTCAGTTAAAGAACGGAGGAAATATATGAATGCTATTCGCATAGAGAGCCTTACCAAGCGCTACGGTAACGTGGTAGCGGTAAACGGCCTTTCGCTTTCTGTCAGAGAGGGCGAGCTTTTTGCTCTCCTTGGCGTAAACGGCGCAGGTAAGACCACGGCAATAAAAATGCTCTCCTGCCTCACCGCGCCTACAGACGGAGATGCCTATCTTTTTGATAAAAGCATACGCACGGATTCTGCGGCGGTAAAATCCTTTATTGCACTGTCTCCGCAGGAAAACGCCGTTGCACCTGCGCTTACGGTAAAGGAAAATCTGGAGCTTATCTGCGGCGTTCACGGCTTCAGCAGGGAAAAGCGTGAGGAAAAGATAAAGGAGCTTAGCGAGCTTCTTGGGCTTGACAGTGTGATAACAAGACGGGCAGGCAAGCTTTCGGGCGGCTGGCAAAGAAGGTTAAGCATTGCAATGGCGCTTATAAGCGAGCCTAAAATACTGTTTCTTGACGAGCCGACGCTTGGGCTTGACGTTATTGCAAGAAGCGATCTTTGGGATTTGATACGTACTCTTAAGGGGAAGGTGACCGTGATCCTTACAACACACTATATGGAGGAGGCGGAGGCGCTTTCCGACCGTATAGCTATTATGAAGGACGGCGAGCTTCTTATATGCGATACCGCCGCGGGCATTAAAGCCGTGGCAGGCACGGATAGCTTTGAGGAGGCGTTTATACGCGTTGTTAAGGGGGTGGCAAAATGAAGGCTTTAACACTTGCATCAAGAAATGCAAAGGAGATCCTGCGCGATCCTCTCACGCTTTTATTTGGGCTTGGATTTCCGCTTGTTTTGATATTTATGCTCAGCGCCATTCAGGCAAATATCCCGGTAAGCCTATTTGAAATAGAGCATCTTTCGCCCGGAGTTGCGGTATTCGGTCTTTCGTTTATGACCTTGTTTTCCGCAACGCTGATATCCAAGGACCGATCAAGCTCGCTTTTGCAGCGCCTTTATACCGCGCCGCTTCGCCCCTCCGATTTTATTCTCGGCTACACTCTGCCGATCATTCCGATATGCATAGTGCAAAGCATCATATGCTATATAGCGGCAATAGTGCTTGGGCTTGATATAACGGTCAACATCCTCTATGCCGTGCTCCTTATTGTACCGATAAGCCTTCTTTACATTGCGCTCGGCTTGCTTTTCGGAAGCATACTGAACGATAAGCAGGTTGGCGGAATATGCGGTGCACTGCTTACCAACCTTTCCGCTTGGCTTTCGGGTATATGGTTTGATCTTGAGCTTGTTGGCGGCGTATTTAAAAGCATTGCATACTGCTTGCCGTTTGTGCATGCGGTTGAATTGGAGCGTGCCGCTATATCGGGCAACCTTGCAGGTGCGCTGCCGCATCTTTGGTGGGTGCTTGGCTATTCCGTATGTACGCTTGTCGCTGCGGTGCTTCTTTTCTTAAGGCAAATGAAAAAGCAATGATACGGCGGTGGAATAATGAGTGCTACATTTGGTAAAAGATACAGATTCGTCTCCGTATCCTTCGGCACGGGCAAGCTTTACGATTACCTATGCGATGATACGTCTGTCAATGAGGGTGACCGTGTTGCGGTAGGTGCAAGTGATAGGTACGAGATTGCCGTTGTGTTCCGCGTATTTTATAAGCGTATGGATGAGATGCCCCGCGCGCAGGACGAATATAAAACGGTTATAAGGAAAATAGATAACTAAAAAATTAAGCACGGGTACCGCCTTAAGCGTGTATCCGTGCTTTGCCTTTAGGAAAGGCAGTTTATAACAATGCTTATCATAGCATCCTTATCCTCGGGGCGCGAGCAGGCGATCATAAGCGTTATGGATGCCAATGCCTCGTTGGAGAGCGTAAGCGCTCCGTCTTGCTTGTAAAGTCTGTCGTTCTTGCTAAGAAAATAAAGGAAAACCGTTGCCGCAATGCGTTTGTTGCCGTCAAGGAAGCTGTGATTTTTGACTACAAGGTATAAAAGCGTTGCCGCCTTTTCTTCAAAGCTTGGGTATAGCTCTTTGCCACCGAAAGTTTGATAAATATTGCCTATGGATCCGCGGAATGAATCATCCTTTTCTCTTCCGAAAAGGTCTGAATCGCGCGCGAATCGCATAGCGGATATAACCTCGGTGCATTCTTCGTAAGTCATCCTATAGGAGGGGGCAGAGCCCTTGGGGCGCTTTAGGCACTCGTGATCGTAGTCATCAAGCACGGAGAGTGCCTTTTCGTATGTTTCGAGCAGTGTAAGTATTTCTTCTTTCATTTTATTCAACCGTTTTTGTAGTTTGAGATATGGATTCTTCATCCGAGATGTAATCGGGGGTTGGCTTATGGAGCTTGCGCACCACAAGGTTAAGGTAAAGCACAAGCACACCTGTGAGCAGCATACTGATAAATGAGAGCACCTGCTGCGCGTACACGTTTTCAATACCTAAAAATTTGTTACCGTTTGCCTGGATATAGTCAAGCAGGGGCTTTGCGGCAAGAGTGGTGAAAAATCCAACAAGACCCGATATCGTGTTTTTGATAGCAAGCGCGCCCGTGCGGTTGGAATGAGGCGTGTAATCATAGATAAGATTTATCGTGCCGCTGTTGATACCCGCAAGTGCGATCGCGTATAGGAGATAATATATGATATAGCAGACCTTGCCGCCGAAGATATTCATACCAAATGCTAATATCATAAGCGGGAAGCATATGTTAAGCATGTTAACGAAGGAGTGCTTGTCGGCAAATTTACCAAGCGGGATCGAAAACAGTGAGCGTACAAGCGAGTATGCGGCGGAAAGTATCGCTACCGCAGTCATATTGAATCCAAGCTCGCCCAGCTGATACGTACCGTAAAACGGTGTGCTTACGGATGTTGCAATGCTCCACAAAGCAAACAGGGGGATAAGAGTCAGTATGGAGCGGTCGGTAAGAGAGTTTTTTATCTGCTCGCCTACGTTGAGCGGTACTCTCGCATCCGTGGGCTCAGGCTTTTCCTTGGTGCATATAAGGGTAAGTGCGTGAATCATAGTCAGCGCAAAAACAGTACATCCCGTAACGATAAAGGCAAGGTTCAACTCGCCTTTTTCCTCAAGCCCGTCAATTATCATACCCATAACCAGAGATACAACAGTTCCCGAAATAAGCGAGATGATTTCCTTGATCGCCGTAAATGAGCCTCGCTTGCAGTCGTCTACAAGACCCATGAGCCAGTTGATCTTCGGCGCGGTAAGAATATTGTGCACTATGTGTCCTATAAGCAATAGGATAATGAATATAACCGTTTTAGTACCCTTTTGTATGTTGAAAAGGGGTACTGCATACAAAAATGTAAAGCAAAGCTCGTTGAAAAGGTGCATAGGCACAACAAGGCGCTTTATTGGGCGCTTGCCCGCAATAAGAAGCGCAAAAATTTGGAATCCCGAGCCAAGGGAAATAAGAGAGCTAAGCACACCCGTAACACCGTCGGAAATTCCTATCGACGTTGTAAGCTTCGCAAGATACGTTGTGCCTATAAGTATGGATATAAAATATTCAAGTGCCGCCTCAATAATATAAAGCGTGCGGCTGCCACGGTATAGATCTTTTTTATCAAGATTTTCCACGGTGTATACCTCTGAAAATTATGTCAAATGGAGTATATCACAATAGCTATCGAATGTCAAGCACAAACAAATTTAATGCTTTAAATTCTTACAAAAAACCTGCGTTCGAAAAATAAAATATTTTTTTGAATTTTTTTGTAAATACCCCTTGACAAACGTGAAAACATTTGCTATAATACTAAAGCACGCAACGGAAGGTTAGCTCAGTTGGGAGAGCATCTGCCTTACAAGCAGAGGGTCACAGGTTCGAGCCCTGTACTTTCCACCATAAGGATTTG
>JAZRLU010000148.1:0-1972 GCA_045647045.1 Eubacteriales bacterium | reverse complement strand
CTGCGATAACCTTAAGGTTCATCTTGTGGAACAGCTCGGTAAGCATAAGCACTACGTTACCCTCGGAGCTGTTGCTCGTTACGGTATCGGTAAGGCTCTTATCAAGCTTAACGTCACAGAAGGGAAGCTGCAACAGGCAGTTGAAGTTAGAGAAGCCCGTGCCAAAGTCATCAAGGAAGAAGCGGTAGCCGCAGGCGGAAACCGCATCCATACGCGCTTTCACGCGCGCAAAATCGTCAAGCATAACGCGCTCGGTAAATTCAAGGCATATTCTGTTATGCTCAATTCCGTATTTGTCTGTAATAGAATTAAGGTGATCCAAGAAATCCGAATCAACAAGCTGGGACATAGGCACGTTTACCGATACGCTTACGTAGCGAAGCTCCGGATTACTTGCCAATGCGGCACAGCTCTCTTCAATAACGAACCAGGTTATGGGTACTATCATACCCGCCTGCTCCGCAATCGGGATAAATTCACCGGGGGAGATAAGCGTTCCGTCACTCTCATGCAAGCGGATAAGCGCCTCCATAGAGCAAAAGATGTTCTTTCTCATACAGCGCACGGGCTGGAAGTATACGTCAAAGCCGCTTTCACGGTCGATGCGCTCAAGCCTCGATACAAGGTAACGGCGGCGGATCATTTCCGCGGTAAGGCGCGGCTCGTATACAAAATATTTTTCACCAAGCTCGTCGGCAACGTCAATTCCGTATTCAAGCTGCTCGTAATAAAGGCTCGCATCCTTGCAATCCTCTATAGCGCCGTTTTCAATAATGGAATATTCAAATACTATACGGTCACCCTTAAATTCAACGCCTGCCGCCATAAACTCGCGTATTTTATCAATAACCGAGCCCGTTTTTTGCGCATCCTGCTTGGAGATGCATATCGCAAAGCAAAGATTGTCAAGATGGAATACGTCACTGCTCTTGATCAGCCGCTCAAGGCTGAAGGCAAAAAGATAAACTATCTCGTCTGCCGTGCTGTGACCGTATTTCTGGTTAACCGTTTCCTGGTTCTTGATCGAAATAACGTATGTAGTAAACAGATCCTTCGCTTCAATGCGCTCATCAATATACTTTACAAATCTATGCCTGTCGTTAAGATTGGTAAGCGTATGCACTCCGCGGGATACGTTTTGGAAGTTAAGGTAAAGCACCAGCACCGCAAAGGACATAAGCAGCGAGTTAAGGAGTACCTCGGGATAGATAAGCTGAACACCGATACAAACGCATGCAACGGGTAATATCTGAATAAGCGTTGCGCGAAGCTCCTTAGAGCAGAACTTCTTATTTCTGTAATAACAGATAACAACAAACAGTATCTGGAATATAACGGTAAGGTATCCTATCCAGTGCAGGGGACCGTGTGTATACGTGCCGCTTTCATCAAAATAGAATACAAGCCCTGTCAGCGGGTTGCTGAATATTATCAGCGAGTATACGCCGCCGATGATAGCATACGCAGTGTTAGCACGGGTGACACAGTGGTCATCGTGCACGTGCTCAAGGATCTTATGGAACATTACCATTCCAATCGCCGATGTGGTAAGTATGTTGCTCAAATAGTATGCCGTATTGAGTATCATATTCAACCACACAGGTCCGATATGGTTAATTATAAGGTATGCCGTGATAATATCAAGCGTAGCATTCGTTGCCACAAAAACAAGGCAAAGTGCATAGTACTTTGCTGCTTGTGATGGGTAATATCTGTTACGGAAGTAAAATAAGCACAGTATTCCTACAAGTCCAAGAGCGAAAAAATCGCCTACGAGTATCATAAAATGCCTCCAAAGTCAAAAAAGCTTTGATATCACTACGGTTAATTATAGCACCGCGACGGATATTTGTCAATATATTCGCGCGAAAAAAGTCATATAAGCACGCACACGCATAAAAAAAGCGGCGCGCCGATAATCGGCACGCCGCTGTGAAGTCTCGTAAAGCCTCCCTCCGGGAGGGAGGGGGAC
>JAZRLU010000147.1:0-2194 GCA_045647045.1 Eubacteriales bacterium | reverse complement strand
GGTCGGGGCGCTTTTCGGTATATATCTTACCCAAAACAACGGGCATTTTGGACATATCCGTGCCTACGATTTCGGTAAGATCGCATCTTACGTCATTAACGAAATAGGTAAGAAGCTCACTGTATACGTCTGCACCGCCGTTGTAGGTTTCCTCCTCACCCTGCATCCACCACATTCCCTTTATAACGGGAGTGTAGCCCATGCGGCGAAGCTCTGTAACTGCGGATTCAACGGTATTGATAAAGTTAACGTAAAGGTTTCCTGTTTGATTGCCTGAGGTTGAAATGTTATTGGCTGCGATATAGGACGGAGATGTCCAAGTGCCGTAATTCTTTGCCGCGTTGGAATCGGTTACGGGGTACAAAGCCGTTGCGCCGTGCGCATACTTGATGATAGCGTTCATCTCGCCTGTATTACCAAGCGCTGCGGCAATTCCGAGCTCTGCGCCGGAGGCATTGCCACTGTTACCGTAACCAAGCTTTACGGGTGCAAAGGACGTTTCCCATTTTTCGCCGTATCCGTAATAAAGAACATTGTCAAAGCCGTTGGTGTATCTGAGGTCCTTAAGCTGCTCTTGAGTAAGACCGTTTGCATATCCAACCGCATTGGACTGACCTGCAATGAGCCATACGTTTATCTCGCCCTTATCAGCGGGAACGACCTCAGCCTCTTTGATAGTGAAGCCAAACTGATTTCTTCCGTTAAAGAGAACCTCTTTATCATTGTTATTGGCGGTTTTATAGGTTGAAACGTATTCTACCGATACGTCCTTACCGCCGTTTCTAAAGTAGAACATTGCAACCATTCCCGTTTCAAATCCATACGCTCTGTCCATAGCCTGAGGATCGATAAGGAACTGCTGTACGGTGTTACCGTGATCACCTACGTCTTCACGCATTACGATGTTGTTGTAGTCGATATGTCCTGAAAGAACTATTGCTATATTAGCATGCTTTCTGACAAATTTTTCCCACATTTCATCGCCGTTATTGTACTTAAGATAGTGCTCGTTATCCGTACCGTTGGGCTTGGGAGCGGCTGCATCCGCGCCGTCAAGCGTTGTACCGTCACGGTTCATATAGCCGTGAGTTGTAACTATAACGCGCCTGTGACTGTTAGCCGCAACGATATTGTTTGCCCAAGCAAGTATATCGTCGTTTGCACCGTATTCAAGCGCGAGAAGCATATAGGGAGTACCCATAACCTCGAAGTTTATATAATAGTTATAAACCTCTGTGCCGTGATAATATCCGGTTATATTATCAGTAAACGTAGCTTCGCTTCCAAACGTTGAATTGAAGCCCGTATCCCACGGACGCATAAAGTCGTGGTTTCCGCCTATCAATGAATATGGTATATTATTTGCACCAAGCTTACCTACGATAAGCTCCTTGGCATACGCCCACTCCTTAGCTGCGGACGACGTACCGTCTGCAAACTTACCGTTATCAATAATGTCTCCAAGTCCGAATACGTACTGCATTTTCTTTGCATCGTAGTTCTCTACGATCCAATCGTAGATATATTCGGTGTAGTTGGTGCCGTTTACGGCATCCTGATATACAAGGAACTGTGTATCACCTACTACTGCGAAGGAGTAATCGTAATCCTCGGTCTCAAAGTTCTTCTCAAAGAAGAGGGGTTGCATATCGTATCCGCTGTTGGATGCATCTGCGATCTTTTTATTGCTTGCATCTGCGGCGGTCATATCGTAATATGCGATAAGGCTATCTGCATCTGCGGATACACCGTTTTTAAAGTTAGCCTTTATCTCTTCTGCGCTAAGAGGTCTGTTGTGGATAGCTACGTTCTTGATCCTGCCCTTATAAACCTGCGCTGCGCGTACGTCTCTTCCTATAGAGATCGGGCCGGTAAGCTGGATCTGCTGCATATCGAGCTCGTATACGTAATTTTCCTGAACGTAGGTATCTACAAGCTCACCGTCAACATAGCACTTGAATACGCTATCGTTTGCACCTGTTTTAGCATTGTAAACGGTTTCAAGAGTTATGGCAACGTGTACCCACGCACTTCTTCTTATATCGTAGTTGAACTTATAATTTGTTCTCAAAGCTCCGTTCTCATAGATATAAACAGAGGGCTTGCCGCCGCTGTATATCTCAAAGTTGACGCAGTTGCCGTTTGCATTGGGGTAATTGCCCCAAATAACGCCCGTTCTGTCTATATTGGTGGG
>JAZRLU010000146.1:0-7503 GCA_045647045.1 Eubacteriales bacterium | reverse complement strand
TTTCCATTTGCTTTCCGAGAAACATTCCTGCGGTCTGTATCAGCTTTGCCTCAATATCATCGGATATTTTCTTGCTGTCGGAATTTCCAACCTGCCAAGCGGATACAACGCACCCTATACAGTCTCCCGATGAAATTATAGGCATTGCGGTGCTTATAAAATGCTCGGTTTGATTTTCCGTAATATGCATATCCTCGCGCCTGATCTTGTTTTGATAAAGGCTTCTGCCGTCTATTATCTCATCAAGCTCGCGTGTGATCTTCTTTTCAAGAAAATCTCTTTTTGATACACCTGCGCACGCTATAACCTCGTCTCTGTCACAGATCAATATGGGCATACCCGAGGTTTTCTGTAAGGTATCTGCGTATTCCGAGGCGAATGCCGCCAGCTCCCCTATGGGGGAATATTTTTTAAATATTACCTCGCCCTCGCGGTCTGTATATATCTCAAGCGGATCGCCCTCGCGGATGCGCATAGTGCGGCGGATCTCCTTTGGGATAACTACTCTGCCAAGTTCATCTATTCTACGGACTATTCCGGTTGCTTTCATATATATAAAATCTCCTTAATTACCATATTAGGCAAAGTTAGTATTTGCAAAATAAGGGGATTTATACTGAACTCTGTCACTTTTGAAATACAGAGTTTAAGCATATAAAAACGGCATACTTTGTCGGGATATACCGATTATGTATGCCGTTTTACGTTATAGAGCGTTGAAGGTAAGTATTAAGCTCTGTTTTTATATTTTCGGTACTGTAAAGGTGTCATAGCGGTGCTTTCCTTAAATGCTCGGCAAAATACCGATGGGGTGCTAAATCCGCATATGGCGCTTATTTCACCGACAGATCTGCTTTCGTTTGCCAAAAGATTTTTTGCAAGCGTTATTCTTGTTTTAAGTATGTAGTTCATTACGGTAAGTCCGGTTGCTTTTTTAAAGCTTCGGCAAAAATGATATTTACTTGTATGCACGTGCTCGCAAATACTGTCTACCGTAATATCCTCTTTGATATTTTCATTTATATATTCGATCGCCTTATACATAGATCCGTGCGGGCGCGTAACGGTATCCACCGCGTTTTCACTCATAAATACAAGCAATCTCATAATACAGCTTGCAAATATCAGGTCTCCGTAACTCTCATCGTCCTTGTACCGTGATATATCGGTAATCAAGGCGTCGGTGGCTTCTATTTCTTCTTGTGAAAGCTGTGCGTATACTATGGAGCTATCGTTAAATGCATCGGAGATAACCGCCTCGTTTTTTGATAAGGCAAGCAGACTGTTAAAATCGTCATTGGTTATAAATATCTTGCTTCGCTCATAGGTGCTGCTATTGCTTGTCATTGTATAATGGTATTTTTGAGAGCCTACAAAGCACAGAGTTCCCTTCTTGATCGGATATATCTGTTCATTACATACTATGCTGCCGCTGCCCGAATGCATATAGATAATCATATTGGTATCGTTGGCGTGCCATAGCTTGTGATATTTATCAAGCCCCGCCTGGCGTATTATAATGCGCTTTTCCATATTATCACCTCGTAGCTATTATAGCACCAATTTGCAAAGAAATCAACACAAAAAAGCAATACATGCAAAAAAATAAGCAATATAAGGTAACAAATTGATCAAGAATTGTGATATAATTGAACTGTAGATATTATTATATCAAAAAAGAAAGGGACAAAACAAATATGTTTAAGGGTATTTTTACGGCATTGCTTACGCCGTTTGATAAGGAAAACAGGATAAACGAGAAGGCTTTGGAAGCCCTCGTTAAACACAACCTCGGTATGGGTGTAAAGGGCTTTTACGTTTGCGGCAGCACGGGTGAAGCATTTCTTCTCTCAACCGATGAAAGAAAGCAGGTTATGCAGATAGTTAAGGACTGTGCGCCCGATTCCACGCTTATCGCGCATATCGGATCGGTAAACGAGGCAGAGGCTGCACAGCTTGCAAAATGCGCCGAGGGGCTTGGCTACAATGCCATTTCATCGGTAGCACCCTTCTACTACAAATTCAGCTTTGAAGAGATAAAGGGCTATTATAACCGCCTTGCAAACAGCGTTGACCTTCCTATGCTTGTATATCATTTCCCCGCATTTTCGGGCGTTAATATGGGCGTTGGCGAGATCAGCCAATTTCTTGAAAACGATAAGTTTATGGGAATCAAATTCACCTCAAACGATTTCTTTACACTTGAGCAAGCGAAGTCTCGCTTCCCCGAAAAGATAATTTATAACGGCTTTGACGAAATGTTTCTTTCCGGCCTTTCGATGGGTGCAGACGGCGGAATAGGCAGTACGTATAACTTTATGGCAGATAAATTCGTGGCTATACAAAAGCTGTTCTCTGAAAACAAAATAGCAGAGGCGCAGGCGATACAAAAGGAAGCGAACCGTATTATCACTCTTCTTTGCAAATTTGGCGTAATGCAGGCAGAAAAGGAAGTTTTGAACCAGCTTGGAATAGATCTTGGCGAATGCCGCAAGCCCTTTGGCGTGCTTACCGATGAGCAAAAGGCTATCGTTGCAAAGGAAATCATTCCCTACGTAAAAGGAGTAAACTGATATGTTTGATCTTAAAGGAAAGGTTGCGATCATTACAGGCGCAACGGCGTGGCTTGGCAGAGATATGGCAGAAAGCTTTGCAGAGCACGGATGCGATATCATTATAACAAGCAGAAATAAGGAAAAAGCGAGTAAGGCGGCTATGGAGATCGCCGAAAAATACGGCGTTAAGGCAATGGGGCTTGCGCTGGAGGTTACTTCCCCCGAAAGCGTTGAAGCTATGGCGAAGGATGCCTACGAATGGCAAGGACATATCGATATCCTTGTTAACAACTCGGGCGGCGGTAGCGGCGCAAGCGAGGGTCATATATTTGACAGAAGCTATGATGCTATCGAAACTATGATAAAGGTCAATCTTACGGGAACGATCTTCGTTTGCAAGGCGGTTAGCGCTTATATGAAGGCGCAGAAAAGCGGAAAGATCATCAATATAGGTTCAATTGCCGGTATTGTTGGCCGTGACCGCAGAATGTATTATAACGCAAACAAAATGGAGCAGCCCGTAGATTATGCGGCGGCAAAGGGCGGTGTTATTGCTCTTACGCGTGACCTTGCGGCTGTAATGGCTCCTTACGGCGTAAACGTTAACTGTATTTCTCCCGGTGGATTTGACAAGGGCGATCTCCCCGCCGAGTTTGTTCGCCTTTACGGTGACCGTACCGCTCTTGGACGTATGGGAAGAATGGGCGTAGATATCAAGGGCGCGGCACTCTTCCTTGCTACCGAGGCTTCTGATTACGTTACGGGAATAAATCTTGCGGTAGACGGAGGCTTCTCATCGTGGCAGTAAAGGATTATAAAATGCTCATAGCCGGCTGTGGATCTATAGGCAAACGCCATGCCGAGTGCTTACACGATATAGGCGTTGAAAAATTTGTATTTTTCGATCCCGAATACGAGCGCGCGGCAGATCTTGCCAAAACATACGGCGGTACGGCTGTAAGCTCTTACGAGGAGGGTCTTGCTACGGATGCAGACTGCGTATACGTACTCTCCCCTACAAAGCTGCACGTAGCGCAGGCGAAGGCTGCGCTTGAAGCGGGCAAGCACGTATTTTTAGAAAAGCCTCTATCCGATTCTCTTAACGGTGTTGACGAGATCGAAGAGTTGGCAGCGAGAAAAGGTCTTGTTGCCGAGGTAGGCTTTTGCTTCAGATTTCACGATGGAATACGCGAGCTTAAGCGCCGCGTTGATAACGGCGAGATCGGAAGGCTTGTATCTATCCGTGCGATGATGGGCGAGCATTTCCCCGATATGCGCCCCGATTACCTTTCCACCTATTACGTTAAGTATTCCGGCGCCTTTGAGCTTGTGCACGATCTTGATCTTGCAATTTATCTTGCAGGCGAGGACGTAAAGGATTGCGCGGGCTTCTTTGGCTCATACAGTGGGCTTGGCTTTGAGTCTCCCGATACGGTAGAAATGCTTGTCAGGTTTGAAAATTGCCTTGCTAACGTGCATCTTGACTTCTTCCAGTCTCCGAGAACGCGCACAATGACGCTTCTTGGAACAACGGGTGAGATGGTGCTTGATTTCTCCGCTTGGGATAATTACGAGCTTCGCATCTTCACGCGTGAGAGCGGAAAGTGGGAAAGCATTTCGCAGACAACTGCGCGTAACGATATGTTCAGAGCGGAGTCGCTTAACTTTATAGGAGCTATCGAGGGTACGGAGCAAAACCTTTGCCCTATATCCGAAGCTAAAAAGTCGCTTGCGGTTGTAAAAACGGTAAATCCGTCGGGAAAGTGAGATAAAAATATGATAATTGATAACATTAAAAATGCATCTAAATACTACGGCTTAGGCGAAGGCTTTAAGAAAGCACTTGAATATATGGCGGCAAATATGGATAGTATAAGCGAATCTGTTGTTCTTGACGATCAGGTTAAGATAAACTATGCCTCATATACCACAAAGGTGCAAGACGAGTGCTTTTTTGAGTCTCATATTAAATATGCCGATATTCACCTTGCGATCAAGGGCGGCGAGCAGATAGGCTACGCCATCACAGACAGTCTTTCTGTTACCGAGGTAAACGAGGATAACGATTGCCTTATTCTTAAGGGAAACGGCGTTAATATCCCCCTTGAGGTAGGCACGTTTATGATAATGCTTCCGCAGGATGCCCATATGGTAGGCATTTGCAAGCAAAAGCCCGATGAATGCGTAAAGCTTATCGCAAAAATCAAGCTTTGACACATAAGGAGTTAAAATTATGTTTGAAATTAAAGAGTTGTGGAGCGCGGGTGATCACTATGCAAGGCACCGCATTCCCGGTATGATCGTTACAAGCAAAGGAACGCTTCTTGCCTACAATGAGGCAAGGCAGGCAGGAGATGATTGGGCGCTGATGGATATTTTGATGCAGCGCTCTGTTGACCACGGCAAAACCTTTAGCGAGTTTGTAAAGCTTGCCGAGGGCACCGCAGAGCACCCAACCGTAAACAACCCCGTAATGATCGAGGATAAAAACGGACGTATTCATTTTCTTTACTGCGAGGACTATACTATAAAAGGCGGCAGGGCCTTAAGGCGCTACAGTGACGATGACGGGCTCACCTGGAGCGATCCTATTGATATCACCGCATTTACCGCACCCGATGAGCACAATGCCTTTGCATTTGGACCGGGACACGGAATCGTTACAGCAGACGGAACGCTTGTCGTTCCTATCTGGATGGTGCCGAAGCACTATCAGGCGCCAATCAAATCTCATTCCCCCTCGGTATTAAGCACGTTTTACAGTAAGGATAACGGCGAAACTTGGGCGCTTGGAGAGTTTTTGAGAAGCAACGCCGATATAATTTCGCCCAACGAAACGGTTGCGGCGCTTACGTCGGACGGAAACGTTCACCTTAATATTCGTTTTAACGGCTATTGCCGCGCAACGGCTTACAGCAAAAACGGTTATTCAAATTGGCAGGGCTATTCTCCCAATTATGACCTTCCCGATCCACAATGCTTTGGTTCTATAGCCGCATATAATGACGGAAAGCATCCGTATACAATGATCTTTGCCAATTGCGCAACTAACGAGAACAGAACGCGCGTTACCGTACGCGCAAGCTTTGATAACGGTGCGAGCTATCCTATAGCCAAATTGCTTGATGCTGCGCGCGGCGGTTACGTTGAGGTCGCTGTAGATAATAACGCCGGGCTTATTTATATCATTTATGAGGATAAATTCGGCATTACCGATACTCTTGTAACCTTTGATTACGATTGGCTTGTAAGCGAGGAAGATGCATAATTTTCTGCGATCAATAACAAAATTTAGGGACTGTCCTAACCCCGAGTATTTGGGAAAAAGGACAGTCCCTATTTAGCTTGATAATATTAAACGTAAAAAGCATCTATCTGTAAGAGGGCGGTTTTATCTGAAAAGAATACCGTATGCCGATCCTACTCTGCCTTCCTTCAACAGATGATTTTTGTAGGCGCGCTGCAAAGAGGTGCTTGCAGGTAACCTTTCCGGATTCTTTTCATCTGTGCCGAATATGCGCCAAAGGTTTTCACCAAGCCCTACGGATGATGATATGATCTCAAATTCACGCTTGAATGCGAGTATATTTGAGCTTTCGGAAAGAATGATTTCATGTACAGGGTCAAGTAGCCAGGAGCTGCATACAAAAGGTACGTCCTGCCTTGCGATCTTATCTGCGAAAAATGCCTTGGCAAGCGAAAAAGCGTTTTCATACCTTTCCTTGGTAAGCGGTACACCGCTGCTTGGGATATGCATATTGATAACAGGCTCATCTGCAAAAACTCTATGCTCGCCGTTATCAAAATCGCACTTCATTGGTATTATTTCAAACTGTAAACGTCCAAGCGCAAAGCGCGTTAGCTTATAGAAGCCCGAAAACCAGTTGGTAAATACGCCAACGATCCCCTTCACCGTTTTACATTCACGGATCTTATACGTAATATCTCGCATTGCACCGTCGAAAATTTCGATATCGATATTGCGCTCTATATATCTTTCCTCAAGCGTAAATGAAAGCATAATATACATCAAAAGCGTTGATGTAAAATCGTGAACGCCGACAGCTCTTCCCGCCTCTTTTGCCATACGGTCTGCCTCGTTATAATCAATATCGCACGTTTTTCGGTATTGGCTGCAAATGCTTTCAAACACTGCGGCAGCGGCACTGTTTGCCGCTATCTTATCATAAGCCGAGAGAATATATTCGGAATCACTATTTAAGTAGTTATATCGCTTGCAATATGACTCAATAAGATCACGCATATTATACACCCTTTTCTATAAGCTTTTCGCTTTTTTTCATAACCGATTCAAGCTGCGCACCGAGGCGCTTTTCTGCTTTATTAAATCTGTGATAGGCATTTGCATCCTTTTCGTGTATATCGGAGCCAAGTGCTACCACAAGCCCGTCTGCTATCCAGTCGCGAAGGTGGCGGCTTACTATAAGCTTTGCAAGGGGCGCGGCATTAAGCTGAACAAGTGCGCCGCGGCTTATCATATTTTCAATGATATCCGCATCGTACCTATCGCAATGCGCAAGCACTACCGTATAACCAAGGTAAATAAGCTCCTCCACGGTTTCGTAATAAGCGGTACGAAAATCCGAAAACGGGAGCTCGATCAAAAGCACCTTTGTTCCGTCAATACAAAGCTTATCAAGATCGGGTAATCGCTCCATACCGTTGCATATAAGCACCTCTGCGCCAATGCGTATATCTACGTTAATGCCGTTTTTTGCAAGAGCTTCACTTAATGCGGCATACGCGGCATCTCGCCTTTCAACAAAGCTTGATACCTGATGTCTGTGCGGATAGAAGTGCGGAGTTGCTACAATTGTATCAATTCCGGCAGAAATAGCCGACCTTACTTGAAAAAGTGAGGTTTCCACGCTGTCAGATCCGTGATCTGCACCGGGGAGAATATAAGTCGGGGGCCAAGCGGTCTTAG
>JAZRLU010000145.1:0-1217 GCA_045647045.1 Eubacteriales bacterium | reverse complement strand
AAGCTTTACGATCTCGGTGTTCGCGATATCGCGATCATTTCCGAGGGAAAGAATATGGGCACCTCGCGCAACACGGGAAGCGATAAGCAGACCTACTACAAGCTTTCGCTTGCGGGTGACGAGGGTGACAGCATACTCGGTATGGCTAAAACACTTTTTGAGGGCGGCGCTATGGACGGTGACGTTGCCCTTGCCGAGGCGGCAAGCTCTGCAAAATGCTTTATGAAGCTTGCAAATCTCGGAATGCGCTTCCCCACCAACGAATACGGCGAGTACGTTGGCTACAAGACCGACCACGATCCTTATTGCCGCGCTACCTCTATAGGACCTTACACCTCAAAGAAAATGACCGAGGTGCTTGAGGATGCGGTTATGAAGAAGGGTATCACGATACTTGACAACTGCCAGGCAATAGAGATAATCACAGACGGCGGCAAGGTTGCAGGCGTGCTTGCCCTTAACACGGCTAACGTTAAAGAGGCGGAGTTCCTTGTGATAAACGCCCCCTACGTTGTGCTTGCAACCGGCGGACCTGCGGCAATATACCGCGATAACGTTTATCCGCTTTCCCACACGGGTAACTCCTCTCTTGCGCTTGAAGCAGGTGCGGCATTCGGTAACCTTTCGGAGTGGCAGTACGGCCTTGCCTCCACCGATTTCCGCTGGAACGTATCGGGCACGTATCAGCAGGTACTTCCCCGTTATATATCCATTGATAAGGACGGCGTTGAGCGCGAGTTTTTGCTTGATTACTTTGACACGCCTGCCGAGGCACTTAAGAACGTATTCCTTAAGGGATACGAGTGGCCCTTTGACGTGCGCAAGATCCACGGCTCATCGTACGTTGATCTTATAGTATACCACGAGAGCGTTATTCTCGGCAGAGAGGTATATATGGACTTCCGCCGCGAGCCCACCGGGCTTGAATGCGGCTTTGACTCTCTTGACGAGGTGTCCTATACCTATCTTAAGAACTCCGATGCCCTGATCTCTCTTCCTATCGAGAGACTGCGCAAGATGAACCCCGGCGCTATCTCGCTTTATATGGATCACGGCATAGATATTACACGTGAGCCCCTGCGTATAGCTGTATGTGCACAGCACAACAACGGCGGCGTGCGCATTGACTGCAACTGGCAGACAAGCGTTAAGGGACTTTATGCGGCAGGTGAGGCGGCAGGCTCGCTCGGTATTTTCCGTCCGGGCGGAAGTGCGCT
>JAZRLU010000144.1:0-7687 GCA_045647045.1 Eubacteriales bacterium | reverse complement strand
TAACTGAGATGGCAATGCAGGGTGATCTTGCCAACATAGACCTGCGCATCAAGGATATTACGAGAGAAAACACCCTCTCAGAGCTTTCACGCGATCTTACCGCATCAAACTTCGGTAACGTAAGCGATCTTGCCTCGCGCGAGGATATCGCGGCAGGTATATTCAACACGGTGCTTGAAACCGTTGGTATGATATCGGCATTCGGTGCGCGCTCATGCGGCGTTAAGGATATAATACTTACGGGTAACCTTACCCAGCTTGCGATCTGCCACAAGAAGTTTGAGCAGTTTAACGGAATGTACGAAAAAGAGGGCTTGCGCTTCTCTATCCCCGCGCTTGCACAGTTTGCAACGGTAATAGGCACCGCGCTTTGCGGCTGAGCCGCCGTTTTAACAACTAAATAACTTACGAAAGGATACCGCCGATGAAAACAAGCATTTTGAGATTTATGATCCCAAAAAGTCTCGTTGAATACATTTCGGACAAAAGCACAGTAAGGCAGGCTCTTGAAAAAATGAGCTTTCACAGATACACCGCCATTGTAGTGCTGAATGCAAGCGGAGAATACGTTGGCACGCTCCGCAACGACGATATCTTGAATTATTTCCTTAAAAGCGGGAGCTTTGACAAGGTGATGGCAGAGGAAGTGCCGGTTACCGAAATACTTCACTCCGCCGCCCTGCGACCGCTCCTGCACAGTGCGCCCGTAAGCGAGCTTATTGAGGCTGTAAAGGAGCACAATTTCGTTCCCATCGTAGACGATAGGGGATGCTTTATAGGTATTGTTCTCAGGCGTGAGATACTTAACTATCTTCTCACCCTTATAAAAGATAAATGACAGTCCCGGGCAGCAATGCCGCCGCGGGATCCGGAGGATATAAATGATCGATGAAAAGATAACGGGTGCCGACGGTAACGGTGCCGCGATATCGGATAAGCTTTCTGATGCCGCACGGGCGCTTTCCGACGCCGATGCGGATGCGCGCGCAAGGCGCGAGGAGGAAGCACGCCTTGCCACCGAGAAGGAAAGGCAGCTGCAGCTTCAAAGCGAAGAGGCGGAGCGCGCCCGTATAGATGAGGAGCGCCGCAACAGTGAGCTGCTTAGGAAAAAGCAAGCCGAGCTTGAATATGCCGAAAGCTTCAGAAGAAGGCTGCGCGAAGAAAGAGCGCGCGTTGAATCTGCGGCACGAAGCAGAAGAAGCGCCGAGCAAAGAGAGCGCCGAGCAAAAGAGGCTGACGAGGAGGCGCAAAGGCTTGTACGTGAGCACCACGAGCAAGAGCTTGCAGAGGCACAAAGGCGCAATTCCGAAACGGATTCCCTTTTGCGCATCACCGCTATGCGCATTGAGGAGCGCGAGGCACAGATGGCAGAGCTACGCGAGCGCATAAAGAACGCGCACGATGCACGCGAAGCGATGGAGGCAGAGGAAATGCTCCACCGCCTTGAAGAGGTTGGCACAGAGCCCGAAAGCATAATACTTACCGCACAGGAGCTTGGTATAGATACCGAAGGCGCAGCGGATAATGCACACGCCGAGGCTGCCGATACCGATGCAGGCGCCGGCGAAGCCCTTACCGATAGCGAAAGCGCGGATAATGCCGCAAACACCGAGCAGGATGAAAGCACACCCGAGAGTGCCGATACGGATAACGGTGATGATGATTACATAATTTCAATAGAAGCACAGGATGCCGACGGTGTATACGTAAAGGCGCGTACGGAAAAAAGCGCGCCCGGATACCGCTTCTCCGGCAGCACTGTAAGCATAATAGGCGCAAGCGATGCGCTTGACGGCTATGCAAAAAAGCGCAAGATGCAGGAAAGCACGCTCTCACGCTACAGAAACGCAGAGGGCGGAGCCGTTCTTTCCGTGCGCAGGAGCGATGATGCTTCGGGCTACAGCTATGCCGCGGCATCTGACGGAGCTTACGGTTACGAAAACGAGCACGAGGTTAGCGAAAAGGCGGATGCTATCGGTAGCCTTGCGGATACCGCAGATGAGGGCGGCACGGATGAAATAACCATAACCGCCGCCGCAAGCACGGATAAGATAAGCGAGCTTGCAAAGGAAAAATACAGGCTTGAAGAGCAGCTGCAAAGGACCGAGGCGGAAAATCAAGCCGCCATAGCGCAGCTGACAGACAAGGAGCACGAGGCGCAAAGGCGCTTGCTTGCCGCAGAATATGCAGCAAAGGAGCAGGAGTATTTAGATCAGATAGATGAGCTTAACCGCCGCCTTCTTGAGGTCGAGCGCGCGCACGATGAAAAGCGCGGAGTTATTGAGGGATCTATCCTAAAATACGAGACCGAGTGCGCAGATTTAGAGCAATCCCAGACAAGAAGCAAGGAGCTTACCGAGCAGCAGGAGCTTGAAAGAGAGACTGCACGTATCGTTAATGAAACGCAGATACAGTCGCTTAACACAAGCGAGCTTTCACGCCTTTTAAACAAAAGAGATGCAGAGGAGCGCAGGATACTCGGAAAAATATCCTCAAAGCGCCGCACCTACGACCGCGCAAAGCGAGAGGGCGAGGATCAAATATCGCACCTTTACGCCGTGATCAAGTATAACGGCGAGCTTCTCTCGTCCTACATAATAAGCTATAAGTATACCCTTGCCGCATCTCACAAGGCGTATGCGCGCAGTTACAGTAAGAAGATAACCGATCTTGTAAAGCAATTCAACGCGGATCTTGAGGCTTGGCAGCGCCTTACCGTTACCGAGACCGACAGCATACCGACGACACTTGCGGAGGATATCAAGGCAGGAGCCGAAATAGGTGCAATACCAACGGTGCTTATGCCGGATATAGACGCAAAGCAGCAACAGCAACAGCAGGATGACTTCAGTATAGCCGAGGCAAATATGCGTGATGAGGAAAGCATGGTTGCTCTTACCGCAAAGGAGCTTGATGCTTTTCTTGAAAAGAACGGCAAGCGCGAGCGTGAGCTTTCATCAAAGCTTACCTCTCTTGAAAGATCAAGGGGTGCGGGCAAGGGTGATAAGCTTAAGGCATATCTTAAGGATTACATAGCGGTAAGCGGTGAGCTTCTTTCGCTTTACATTGCGGATTATAAGGCTATAATCGCATCAAATGCAACGAAATATAAGCGCAAATACAAGGGCTTTGTTGCAAGCCTTACCGAAAAGCATAACAAGGCGCTTGAAGCTTGGAAGGCGCTTTCCGATACTCCGATAGAGCTTATGCCCGCGGACTGTGCCGCACGTATTGAGCGCGGCGAGGACGTTCCCACGCCTATGACGAGCGTTCTTTCAACCGATACCTCAGCACCCGAAAAGCCCACAGGTGAGCGCGAGGAGCTTGACGAGCATTCAAGAAAAAGCGCAGAGCAGGACGGGCTTTACAGCATGAGTGAGCGCGATCTTTCCGCCTTTCTTAACAAATCCGATGCCAAGGAGCGCTCGCTTATCAACGAAGCAAGCGCAAAAAGGCGCGAAGCGGAGCGAGAGAGCGGTGAGGATAAGCTGCTTGCACTGAAGGCGTGCATCGATACCGAGGTTGAGCTTATAGAGCGCGTTATAAACGCCTACCGTGCAACGGTTGCCTGCGCATCAAGGCATAAGAGAAGCTATGCTTCAAAGCTTGACGGTCACGTTAAGCAGTACAACAAGGACGTTGCGGCATGGCAGGCACTTACCGACACCGCGGTAACCGTGCTGCCCGAGGATCTTTCAAAGAGGATAGCAAACGGTGACGATACCGAAAGGATCGATACCGTTTATCTGCCCGACAAAATATATCCCTCTGCGGCAAGCGATAAGAGCACCCCTCGCTCACTGCGAGAGGAAAACGATGAAAAGCGCCGCATATACGAGGAGGAGCAGGAGCGCGAAAGGCAGGCGAGAGCCGCAAAGCCCAAGCGCAAAAAGCAGGGCGACCGCGAAAGCACGGTAGGCGATTCGCATATGAAGTACGATATTGCCACGTTGGAGGCAAAGATAGACTACCGCCGTGACAGATTTTCGCGCTTTATTGAGGAAAGCCAGCTCCGCTACGGAGAGACAGACCGAAAGCAGACACGCCGTATTAGCGCAGATCAGCGCAAGCTGCGCGCAATACGCAGCCTTGCAAGGAGTGCGATAAGATACGAAAGCTCCTGCAATTCAAGATATCTTAACGCTTTGCACCTTAGTGCGGCATCCCTCGGCACGGAGAGCAATGCCAAGGCTGATCGCATAGAGGAGCTGCAAAAGAGGATTGAGGAGCTTTTGCACGAAAGAGACGATATCAACATTCGCCTTTGCTCGCTTTACCGCGAGGAGGATGCATCCGGCAAAAAGATGCGCAGGAAAAGCTACCGTGCAAATCTTGCAGCCGCAAGGCTGAGGGCGGCGCGCAGTGCATACCGCAAATGCGCATCATCCGCACGCGAGGTTTCACGCTTCAGGGTTTCCATTCAGGAAAAATCCAAGGCGTATGAGGCTATGAACAAGAAAATAGAGTTTTCCGCATATCTTGCGGAGTGCCGCTACCGTATGTCTCACGAAAAGCCGCGCGGCGCACAGAGGCGAAAGCTCAATGCCGAGATACGCGATACTCAAAAGCGCATACGCGATATGGATGCAGATATCCGCTTCCATACCGACAAGCTTGGCAGAAGATCGGCAAAGGTACCTAAGACCGAAGGGCAGATCGCATGGCTGCTTGTGCTTATTCTTATTGTCGGCATAGGCTTTGCGATCTATTGGTTCAGGGCGCCCATATGGGAATTTTTAAAGTCGATCATATCATTAAACAAAGTAACGTAAGGAGGGGGCAATATGGCAGCAAAGAACAGCGACAGCGTATATTCCATAGCATTTGACGAGCGCGATGCGGAGATCCTTCGCCTTGAAAAAATGCGCATTTCCGTAACGGCTGATATCGAAAAGACCGTAGCGGAGCTTGCAAAGCTTACCTCCAACCGCCGCCTTATCGGCAGAAAGGTACGCATAGATCCGCTGATAGCCGACGGTACGGACCTTGATAAGCTTTGATTTTACACATTTTTTCACTTTTTTGATTTTTTTGCGTAAAATCTATTGCTTTTTCGAAAATATATGTTATAATATATACGATCTTAATATGATTTAAGAAGAGTGGTCTTGACGGGACCACTCTTCGTTGTTTGTTAAGACTCTTTTAAGAAAAGGAGAAGAAAATGAAAAAAAGCATCAAAGAAACGGTAAAAGAAGCAATTGAGCCGACAGTAACCGAGCTTGGTTATCGCATCTGGGACGTTACTTACTCCAAAATCGGTGCCGATTATCACCTTGAGATCACTATCGACAAGGACGGCGGCATTGATATTCAGGACTGTGAGCGCGTACACCGCGCTATCGATCCCATACTTGATGAGGTGGATCCCATTGAGGGCTTCTACTATCTTGAGGTTTCCTCTCCCGGAGCCGAAAGAGAGCTCAGAACAGACGAACACATTCTTTCATCTATCGGTGAGCGCGTGGAGGCAAAGCTTTTTGCCCCCAAGGACGGAGTAAAGGCTGTAACGGGTAAGCTTGCTTCCTACGAAAACGGCATTGTTACCATTGAGTGTGACGACAACGTATACGCACTTGAAAAGGGTGATATCTCCAAGCTCAAAACAATTTACTTTGATTAAAAACATTGAATGAATAAAGAAAGGAATCGTAAGGGATAATTACGAGGTAAAAGGAAAAAATGAACGCAGATTTCTTCAACGCCCTTGATCTCATTGAGGCTGAAAAGGGCATTTCAAAGGAGTATATGATCGCAAAGATCGAGGCAGCACTCACCAAGGCTTGCCAGAAGGAGGTTGGAAGCTCTACTATAATAAGAGTTCAGCTTGACCCCACAAAATCGGATTTCAGAGTATTTCAGCAGCGTACGGTAGTTCCGGACGGCGAGGTTTTCGATCACTACACCGAGATCTCCCTCTCCGAGGCTAAGGCGCTCAGCCGCCGTAACAAGCTTGGCGGCACTGTAGAAACAGAGCTTAAGACCAAAAACTTCCGCCGCCTTTCCGCATCTGCAGGAAAGCAGATGATCATTCAGGCTATCCGCGATGCAGAGAGAGAAAGACAGACACGCGAGTACGAGGATAAGAAGGAAGAGATCATCACCGCTATAGTAGATAAGGTAGACACCACAAACGGCAACCTTATTCTTGATACCGGCACAGGCTACGCTACCCTTCTTAAGGGTGAGCAGATCCCCGGCGAGACTCACGACGTTGGCGATAGAATCAAGGTGTTCATCTCCGAGGTTAAGAGCGGTGAGACCAGAGGTCCTATCGTTACCCTTTCAAGAATCCACCCCAACTTTGTAAAGAGACTGTTTGAGCTTGAGATCCCCGAGATCCAGGATGGAACCATTATGATCAAGGGCGTTTCCCGCGAGGCAGGAAGCAGAACCAAGATCGCCGTTGTATCCAGAGATGAGAACGTTGATGCAGTAGGATCCTGTATCGGTAAGAACGGTATGAGAATCAACAACATCCTTGCAGAGCTTGGACACGAAAAGGTTGATATCATAAAGTACAGCGAGGATATCGCAGAGTACGTTGCTGCAGCGCTTGCACCTGCAAACGTTATATCCATTGAAGCAGCAGACTCCGAGAGAAGCTTCCGCGTTACGGTAGCTCCCGATCAGCTCTCTCTTGCTATCGGTAAGGAAGGTCAGAACGCAAAGCTTGCGGCTCGTCTTACCGGATGCAAGATAGACATCAAGGCATAATATGGAATCAAATCAGATCAAAAAAACGCCCACACGAAGATGTACCGGGTGCGGCGAGCATTTTCCCAAAAACACACTTTGCAGAATAGTAAGATGTCCCGACGGGCAGATACAGCTTGATCTTACCGGAAAGCTTTCCGGCAGAGGCGCATATATTTGCAAGAGTGCCTCCTGCTTAAAGAAGGCAAGACGCGCCATGAGGATCGAAAAGGCACTTGAATGCTCTGTACCCGCAGACATCTGGCAAAGCATAGAGGAGGCGCTTAGCTGATGGCAAACAGTCAAAGGCTGCTTGGTATGCTGGGCTTTGCAATGCGCGCAGGCAAGCTTATCGTAGGCAGCGAGTTAGTATGCCGCGCTATGCCGCGCCGCGATGCGGGCAGGATCGTGCTTGTGGTTATAGCATCAAACGTATCCGATGCAACCGCAAAGCGCCTTAAAACCAAAAGTGAGTTTTACGGAATAAGATCAGTAACAGTAGATATGACGACCGATGAGCTTGGCGCTCATCTTGGCAAAACCTATACTCCGGCATGTGTCGGCGTATGCGACGAAGGATTTGCAAGGGAGATAGAAAAAGCGGTATCGTCAGCCGCAACTTAATCAGAAAGGAAGTTTCCGTAAGGAAATCGGTGAAATTTATGGCAGCTACTTCTATAAAGATTTCGGATATATCAAAGCATTTCAACCTTTCCTCAAAGGACGTTATAGGTATATTTAACGGCGAGCTTGGCATTGAGAAGAAGAACGGCGCCAACGTATCCGTTGAGGAGTTCGAGCTCTTTATGCAAAAGCTTACTCTCAAAAACCAGATAAAGGATCTTGACGGCTATCTTACCGGTGGCACCAAGATCAGCGTAAAGGACGGCGCTTCGGCAGAAAAGCCCGTTGCCAAGGCAACAAAGCCTACCGTTAACGATGCACCCGCACAGACGGTAAATCAGGCACCCGCAGCAAATGCGGCAGCACC
>JAZRLU010000143.1:0-1812 GCA_045647045.1 Eubacteriales bacterium | reverse complement strand
ATCGTGCCTGCCGCCTACGGTAAGCGTGCACGCCTCGGCGGTAGCCGTGTTTACCGTGCTTTGCTCACACGCAATAGAGGGGGTAGGCTTTATCGCGGCGCGCAGGGTTATCGGCATACCGTTCGTAATGCCGCCAAGAACGCCGCCGCAATTATTCGTTTTTGTGCGCACGGTGCCCACCGTGTCAAAATACGGCTCGTCGTTTGCCTCGCTGCCGCGCATACGCGCAATGGCAAAGCCGCCGCCAAATTCAATTCCCTTAACACCGGGGCAGGAAAGCACGGCGTGTGCAAGCATACCCTCCACCGTGTCAAACCACGGCTCTCCGATGCCAACGGGCATACCGATCACCGCGCACTCTGCAATGCCGCCTATACTGTCACCGTCAGCCATTGCTTGGCGGATAGCCTCGCGCATCTTATCTGCCGCTTCTCCGTCAAGCACGGGGAAGGTGGCGCGGCTCAGCGCCTCGGCATCTGCCTTTATATCGTCTATTTCACGGTCGGGGATGCCGCCAAGCTCGCAAAGGTGCGTAGCCACGTAAATGCCACGCGCGCGCAAAGCCGCGCCCACAAGCGCACCTGCGGCAACTATCGGTGCGGTAAGCCTGCCGGAAAAATGCCCTCCGCCGCTTCTGTCCTGATATCCGTGATACTTATATTCCGCGGTAATATCGGCGTGACCGGGGCGCACGGCACCGCCCGCCCTTTCATAATCGGCGCGCCTTACGGCGCCGTTTTCTATTATCATACATATCGGTGTGCCCTCGGTGTAGCCGCCCTGCACTCCCGATATAATGCGCACCCTGTCACTCTCGCGCCTTGCGGTGGAGATATCGCTCTCACCCAGCCTTTGCATAAGCGCAAGATCTATCGCCTCGTAATCTACCGCAATGCCGGGGGCAATACCGTCGATCACGCATCCTATAGCCTCGCCGTGGCTCTCGCCGAAAAGCGTTAATGTTATATTGTTTCCAAAGCTGTTTTTCATAACGTAGCTCCCGTTTATTTTATTCCGCCTTCAAGTATGGCGGCAAGCTCGCTTATTTTCGTTTCCTTTACGTAAGCCTCTCCGATCCTGTCGCAATATACCGCATTTACCGTATCGGAAGTTGACTTTTTGTCAGCCGCGATAAGCTTCGCCGCATTGGCTATTGCAGGGCACTCTGCGGGTAGCCCAAGCTCCAAGAGCAGGGGGATAAGCCTTGCCTTAACGCCTTCGCTTGCCATAGGTATCATACCAAGTGCAACGCACTCGCCGTGCAAAAGATCTGTCGATGCCTCTATCGCGTGGCCAAGCGTGTGCCCAAAGTTAAGTATGCGCCTCTGTCCGCTCTCGCGCTCATCACGCTCAACAACTCCGATCTTTATAGCAAGCGCTCTTTTGATAAGCTGTGCCGCATCCTTTTCCATAAGTCCGTTTTCGATATCCTCAAAGAGGGTGGCGTCGTGCGTCAGCGCCATTTTGATCGCCTCTGCAAGTCCTGCGCGTATCTCGCGCTCATCAAGTGTCTTAAGCAGGGTAGGATCGATAAGCACGCCGCGCGGACGGGTAAACGCGCCAACCGCATTCTTTATACCGCCAAGGTCAATGCCGCATTTTCCACCCACCGATGCGTCAAGCATCGCAAGCAGGGTGGTGGGCACGGCGTAAAAATCAATGCCCCTCATATAGGTTGCCGCGGCAAATGCCGCAAGGTCGGTAACAACTCCGCCGCCAACCGCAAGCACCGCATCGGTGCGCTTTATCCCTGCCGCCTGCATCGCGCACAGTATGCTCTCATACGTGGAGATGCTCTTCGAGCTCTCGCCG
>JAZRLU010000142.1:0-7199 GCA_045647045.1 Eubacteriales bacterium | reverse complement strand
CTCAAGCGCGGTAACGTAATCGTAGTCAACCTCTGCGTTGCACTCGCGCTCTTCAGCCTTCTTCTTCGCAACCTGGCGCCCGAATCTATCCTTCTGGTCGATAGGATCGTTAAGCTCGGAGAATGCGTTTCCGTACTCGGTGCAGTTGATGAAATACTCGAATCTCTCGGTAAATGCGGGATCCTCGGGCTTTCTCTTTGCAAGGGGGCTGTTCTCTACGGGGTAATCGTAGATAAAGGTGGGCTGAATAAGCTTGTCCTCAACAAAGGCATCAAACAGCTCTACAAGTACAGTACCCTTGGTTGCATCTAGAGGTACCTCAACGTGCAGTCTCTTTGCCTCTTCTCTCGCTGCCTCGTCGCTCTCCCAAGCGTAGTAATCTGCGCCGGAATACTTCTTAACAGCCTCGGTCATAGTGAGTCTTTCCCACTTGCCCATATCGATCTCAATGCCCTGATAGGTGATCACGGTAGAGCCGCAAACCTCCTTGGCAAGCATCTTATAAAGCTCCTCAACAAGGTCCATCATTCCGTAATAATCGGTAAATGCCTCGTAAAGCTCAATAGAGGTGAACTCGGGATTGTGCTTGGGGTCCATACCCTCGTTTCTGAAGATTCTGCCTACCTCGTATACCTTGTGCATACCGCCAACGATAAGTCTCTTAAGGTAAAGCTCGGTCTCTATACGAAGATACATATCCATATCAAGCGTATTGTGGTGAGTCTTGAAGGGGCGCGCAGATGCACCGATCTCAAGGGGTACAAGTATGGGGGTATCAACCTCAAGGTAGCCCTTGGAGTCAAGGTAGGAGCGGATAAGAGAAAGGATCTTTGATCTCTTAACAAAGGTGTCCTTTACCTCGGGGTTAACGATAAGGTCTACGTATCTCTGGCGGTATCTTTGCTCAAGATTTGTAAGACCGTGGAACTTTTCGGGGAGGGGAAGGAGGGACTTTGCAAGAAGGGTAGCGCTCTTAGCGTGTACGGATATCTCGCCCGTTCTTGTACGGAAAAGTATACCCTCAACACCGATTATATCGCCCACGTCCCACTTCTTAAAGCCTGCATAAGCCTCTTCACCGAGATCGTCTCTTGCTACGTAAAGCTGGATCCTGCCTGCATCGTCAAGAAGATGTGCAAAGGATGCCTTACCCATAACTCTCTTACCAACCATTCTGCCCGCAACTCTTACGGTTATGGTCTCACCCTCGGCAAGCGTGTTCTCACGCTCTCTAAATTCTGCAATAGCCGCGGTGCTGGTATGTGTGATATCATACTTGGTTATCTCATAGGGGTTGTTGCCTGCCTCCTTAAGTGCGGCAAGCTTGTCACGGCGAACCTTAAGCTCGCTTGTGTCCGAAAGGTTGTTAATATTGTCTGCCATTTTACGGTCCTTTCCCGTTATCAGTGCTGTTCCTTAGCACGGGTAACGCTCTTTACCTGAAGCACCTGCTCGCGTACGCCGGTAACGAATACCTCGTCTCCTGCTCTGGAGCCGAGAAGTGCACGGCCGATAGGCGAGTCGTCCGAGATCTTACCTGCAAGGGGGTTAGTCTCGTAAGAGCCTACGATATGATAAGTAAATTCCTGACCTCTGGTTACGTTATATACTACTACGATAGAGCCAACGCTTACCTTGGATTCATCGATCTGGGATTCATCGATAACCTTTGCGTTTGCGATCATCTCGCGAAGCTCTGCGATACGGGTATGGATCTTACCCTGCTCCTCCTTAGCCTCATCGTACTCGCTGTTCTCGGAAAGGTCACCGAAAGAACGTGCGGTGGATATTTCCTTCTTATTTTCCTCAACTCTAACGTTTACAAGGTAGTCAAGCTCATCCTGAAGTGCCTTAAAGCCTTCGGGGGTATAGATCTTCTGTTCTGCCATTTTATATAATCTCCTTAATTTATCTTTGTTTTTAAATATGCGATAGCCGCCGCGGTTACGTCCTCACCCTCTGCAACGGGGATATCGGGCATAACGCCAACACCGTTGAAGTTGTTACCCGAGGGGGGATTGTAAAGTGCGGTGGTAAGCGTAAGCGTTCCGCCGTTTGTAAAGGGAATGGTGGACTGCATAACGCCCTTTTTATAAGTTACCTCTCCAAGCACCGCCGCATCAAGGATGCCCATTTCGGTGTAGTCCTTAAGCGCCTGCGTAAACAGCTCTGATGCCGATGCGGAATATCTGTTTACCGTAACTGCTACGGGTAGATTAAGCACGTGGTCTGTTTTTTCGTACTCGGAGCTCTCACCGCTCGATGCGTCGATAGGACCTAAAAATGCGGAGAATGAGGCGATCCTCGTTCCGTCCGGAACAAGGTACGAAAGCATTTGTACCGTAGTATCAAGCGATCCGCCGGGGTTGCCGCAAAGGTCGAAGATAATAGCCTTCGCCTCCGATGCCTCAACCTTTTGTATCGCATCTATAAACTGTGCTGCGGTATTGGACTTAAAGCCCTTTATGCGGATATAGGCAATGCTGCCCTCTTCGAGGTAAGAGAGCGCCACGGTGGTCTCGGTTATCTGCTCGCGCACCGCGGTAAGCGGTATTTCGGTCTCGCCGCGCCTTACGGTAACGGTAACCTCTGTGCCTACCTCACCTCTTACAAGGTTGATAAGCGCCTCAACACCAACGTCCTCAATACGTGTACCGTCAACCGCCACGATAAGATCTCCGGGGAGCACGCCCGCCTTTTGCGCAGGGGAATCGGGCTCAACAGAGTCAACCGTTATAGTACCCTCAAGGGCATCGGAAAGCACGGATACGCCAATGCCTACAAAGCTGCCGCTCATATCGGTATAAAAATCGTCCGTTTCGGTAGGTGTGCGGTAAAATGCATATGCATCACCTACGGCAGTGATGTAGCAATCTATAACCGCCAGCGTTACCTCCTCGGTATCCGCTTCGTTTATCTTGCCGCGGCAAAACTCATCGTACACCGCAAGCGTTTTTTCTGCAAGCACCTCTCTGTCCGGCAGGTCCGTATAGTAGTAGGTAGCAAAGCAAGAGTCCACAAGATCCACAAGCTCGCCGTTAAATTCGGGAAGGGCATCTGTTTTTTCAAGGATCGAGGAAATGCTTCGGTTGGTTATATAAACCTGCGCTGTAAGTAATGATGCCGTAACAATAAGTGCAACTATCACCGCCATAAGCACGGCAATGAGCACCGTTTGTGTAGTTCGTGTAGTTCGTGTTCTGATCAGCACCGTTTGTATAGTTTGTGTTCTTTTATCTTCCAATTTTCTGACCTTACCTTTTTTGCGTTATCAAGATTTTACCCTGCACACAAAAGAGTATTCATGGCGCAGGGCTTATTGATATAGTCTGAGATTGGAATCAGAATTTTGTGGGCTTGCTTGTAAGATACTTCTTTACCATAAGTGCAACCTTAAAGGTTACCGCATGGTCAAATTCGCGAAGGTCGAGCCCTGTAAGCTTTCTGATCTTTTCAAGTCTGTATACAAGGGTATTTCTATGTACGAAGAGCTTTCTTGACGTCTCCGAAACGTTAAGATTGTTCTCAAAGAAGCTCTGCACCGTCATAAGAGTCTCCTTATCAAGGCTCTCAAGCGATCCCTTCTTGAATACCTCCTGAAGGAATATCTCGCAAAGTGTCGGGGGGAGCTGATAAATAAGTCTGCCAATGCCAAGGCTCTCGTAATACATTATAGGCTGCTCTATATCAAATACCTTACCAACCTCAAGCGAGATCCTTGCCTCTTTATATGCTCTTGCAAGATCCTTAAGATTTTCAACCGTGGAGGATATACCGATAAGCACCTTTGCGTTGTACTCATTTGCGGCTGCCTTAAGCAGATTCTTTGCAAATGCAACAAGAGTTTCGTTGTTCTCGGTACGGTCAACCTCTTTAACAACTACGATATCCTGCTCGCTGATGCTTATAACGTAATCCTTGCTGCTGCCCGATACGATATTCTGTACGATCTCGTAGGGGGGAAGCTCGGTGTTGCCGTGGAACTTGATAACAAATACCGCACGGCTGTCCTCATTGTTAAAATGAAGCTCGTTTGATTTGATATATATATCGCTCGGAAGAATGTTGTCAAGAATAATGTTCTTGATAAACGAGCCCTTGTCGTATTTCTCATCGTAAAGGCTCTTGATGTTGCCAAGTGAAATAGCAAGCAGCTGGGTTACCTTATCTGCCTCGTGGTCGTTACCCTCGGCAAAAACGATGCAGTCGTTCTTTCCTACAGAGTTGATATAGCGGTACGAGTATCCCTCGTAGCAAACCGTGCCCTGCGCATACGTAAGCTCTTCTCTGATTCTCTGTCTCGATTCTCCGATCTTTCCCAGCTCACTGCAGGCTATAATGATTCCGTTTTCGTCAATAACGCCGATGGTGCGTCCGAGGACGTCCTTCATCTGGTGTATGACGGTCTGGAACAGGCGATTGGACATAAAATATATCCCCTTTCAGATTATTCACAAAACTGTTTGTTTATACTGCCATATATTTTACCTTATTTTTTGTCATTTTTCAATAGTTTTTTCAAAAAAGTTTTATTTTTCACCAAAAAAAATCGCAAATATTTGTAAAATATGTTAATCAGATGCACAGGAACGCGCTATTTTCACCTCGCTTGCGTGTATCTTTGCTAAACGGTACGGCAAAAAAGGCGGCCGCACCGTCTTTTTGGTCGGTGCGACCGCCTCAGCAGCGCTTTTTCGCCGCTGTAATATTTGATCAGTGGTTGATATCAAGATCCCAAATAGCGTCACCGTCTGTGCGTATGGGGGATTCGATACCGGGGGAGGATGTAATTATATCAGAAGCGTTTGTGCTTATAAGCATTACGCTTGGTGCCTCATAATTCGAATTTTTCATTTTGTACCCTCCATTGCGAGCTTATATGCCTTTGCACTCTCGCAGTATTTCATAAGTCTTTCTACAATAGCGGTAAGCTTGGCATTGCTGCTTGCAGCTGCAAATTCATAATAGCTTGCTACGTTGTAGCTGCCGCTCTCGCCGTTAACCGTATAAGTAACGGTACCGCACATTGCATGCGCGTAAACGTCGATCTGTGCATAATTTCCGTTCGTATCTGTGCCATATACAACGTTTGCCTTTATGCCGTCTACAAAGAAGGTGATATCCGCCGCATCACCGGGCAGGTAGAAGCGTATAGAGGGTGTACCGTCAAGCACAAGAGTAGCGCCCGTAAAGTATACGGTGGTATTCTCTGCAGCACCAACGGTGGGGCGATTTGCCTCATCGTATCCGTTGCCGAGAATGGAGTTAATTTCGGAGATAGCCTCGGTATCAACCGTGCCAAAGTAATCGTATGCGGCACGTACGTAGGAAAGAACGTCGCGTACAAGCTGCTTTTCAACCTCGCTTCCGTCTGCAAGCACCTTGGTTGCATACTCAACTGTGCTAAAGGTGAATGTGGCATTTGCATACTGCGATACGCCCGAGGTGCTAATGGCAAATCTGCATACCATCTCAATTTCGCGTGCCGCCTCGGATGCGGGGAGATTTACAGAGATAAGGAAGTGATCTATACCTCCGAGCTGTACTATCTCAAGATTTTCCGCTTCATCCGCAAGTGATACGCCGTCGATCAAAAGATCTACCATCATATCGCTAACGGGTACGTAGATGTTGAATATAAGATCACGGTCAAGAGTGATGCTTACCTTGGGGATAAATTCTATCTTTGATACGTCGCCGGAGCGGAGAACGAATTCTGCAGTCTGGCTGTTTTCATTGATCTTAACGAATCTGCATTCGGTTCCGTTCTCATCGGTGAATTTCTCATTCATAGTGCTGCCTGCATAGGCTGTAAGCGTCATATAGCTGCCACTCTCGCCCTTGCCGAATACAATGCTGTCATTGTACAGGCTCTCGTAGCCCGTTTTGTAGCTTGCAAAGGTGATATCAGAGGTGTTGCCAAGCATCATGCTACCGCCGTTGATACGTACGTTTGCAAGGTGGTTCATTGCATCGTTTCCAAGGAAGAAGAGAACCGAACCGGAGGGCGCATTTCTCAAATCAAAAGTACAGTCATTGAATACCACGTTGTTTGTTACGTAGCCGCCAATATCGCTTCCTGCCATCGTGTTGAATACGTATTTGTAGGTTGCGCCTGCACCGTATATGATATTAACGCCGTCAAAGGTGATATCGAAACGGTATCCCTTACCGTTCTTGTTTGCACCTGCGTTGATAAGTGCGCCCTTGGTAAGCTCAACGTTACCGTTCAATACCTCAATGGTTGTATTCCATGCGTTTTTCTTGTTGGGCTTAAGCATACCCTGCGAGTTTGCAACCGTGAAGGTGTTGCCGCCAAGGTCTACAACAAGCTTGCCCTTGAACATTGAGAAGTTATCGTATTTGCCGGTCGTGAAGGTGTAATCGGAGCGCATAAGAATATATACAACGTCATTAGCGCTCTGCGCGTTCGCAAGTGCAGTGCTGAGCACGCCGTTTTGGTTTGCATCGGACCAACCGGACTCTGCTGCGATGCATACTCCGCCCTTAAACAGAAGGAAGGGATACTTGCTTGCATCGGCATAATCCTTGGGAACTGTGCCGTAGGGAGTTTCGATCACGTTGGGATCGTTTGTCTCAACCGTAATATAAACGTCGTCGGCGGGCATTGTAAAGGTATACTTGCCGTCCTGTGTAAGGGTTATTTCTACTGCTGTACCGTTAGCTTCACGGAGCGTTGCTTTTTCAATATTCAATCCGTTAAGTGCCACGCTGACCGTAACCGTATCACCTGCCGCGTAAGCACCCTCACCGCTCATGGTAACCGATTCGCCGTAAAGAATAACGCTGTATTTTCCGCTTGCGCGTGTTACGTTTATAACGAACTGCTCGCCAAGATACTTCTGTACGGAGGCGGTAAAGTGCCAGCCGTCCTTCTGGGGCATATCTGCGGTTGCAACGGTAAATACGTTTTTCATCTTAGCCGCTACGGTTGCCTGAGCCGCGTTAACGGTATCAAGGTATGCGGGCTGGCTGTATACAAACTCGCCGCTTGTATCCTTGGATGTGTTTCTGAATACGTTGCCTGCTACGAAGGGCATCTCGGAAAGATCGCTGCCGCTGATGAGAGAAAGGTCGGAGCGTACGTCTGTGATAAGAGCTTCAAGCATCTCGTCGTATGCCATTGCAAGCTGCTCACGGCTGGTTTCAGCCTCGCCCTGCATCCACCACATACCGCG
>JAZRLU010000141.1:0-4647 GCA_045647045.1 Eubacteriales bacterium | reverse complement strand
GAGCACCTCGTCGCCGGGATCCAGCAGTGCCGAAAGCGCAAACGTGACGACCTCGCTTACGCCGTTTCCGACGTAGATATCGTCCAAAGCGACGTTTTGGATCCCTTTGGATCTATGGTAGGCGAGAATGGCCTCGCGTGCTTCGGGCATACCGCGAAAATCGCAATATCCAACCGCACGGTGCAGCTGCCCGTCAAGCGCTTCACGTATACTGTCTGCCATAGTAAAGCCAAAGCTTGCAGGGTTACCCGTGTTTAGTTTTAGTACGTTGATGCCTTGCTTTTGCATCTCCATCGCTTCATAAAAAAGGGGACCTCTTATATCCGAGTGCACCTTTTCCATTCTTTGTGCGCAGAGTATCTGTTTCATAACTTCTCGCTATTCCTTGTAAGATTTAACCACTATCAGTATACACCCTCATAACGCCGCAGTCAAGTATGTATTAAGATATTTTTTGTAAAAAAACACGTGCCCCCTTTTATAGAGCACGTGTATATTTTTTTGCGCTGATCAGCTTAGATTAAGTAAGAGTATCGAAGCTACGCCGAGAGATAAAACGCCTATAACTCTTGCCGTTATTTTTTCCTTTAAGAATATAAGTCCGCACAGCGAGGTAAGCAAGATCACGCCGATATTAAGGGTGGGGAAGAGAATTGCGCTTGCAAGCATACCTGCAAGGGTGGTATTAAGAAGGTTGCAGCAGCCAAAGCACACTCCAACACCGCCGGAAAGGGCAAGCGTGCCGGGAGTGGGGATCTTGCCGCCTCTGTTTCTTATTGCAAAGGCAATAAGCGAAGCACTTGCAGCAATTGCAAAGGCGATAAGTAAAAATGCGGATTTTTCGCTTGCGTAAGCGGAGCTTTGCTGCACCTTTTGAACTATTCCAAGCCCTCCCGAGGCAAGCATAGCAATAATAAGGGGTAAAAAGAATCTGTAGCGCCCCTTTTCCTCGCCACCGCTCTTTCTGATGCCGGAAACCACTATTGCCGATGCGGCAAGTAATATGCCGATACCGTCCAAAACGGAAAACGGCTCGCTCCAGAATACCGCGCCCGAAAGCGTGGGAAGAATAAAGCCCAAGGAGTATACCGTTGAGCACAGAGCGGTATTACCCTCTGTAAGTGCCGCGGTGTAAAACCACTGTGCAAAGATCAAAAGCGCACCGTAGATCACGGCATACAAAACCGTTAATGGTGATACCGAGCTAAAGCTTATTTTGCCGAATATAAGCACCGATACACCGCCGAAAAGAAAGAGCATTGCCTGGCAAAGGAAGAATGCCCCCGTGCCAAATTCGGTTGCGGATATCCTTTTGGAAAGCATATTCCGCCCGGTGGATAAAAGAATGCTGCAGGATAAAAGAAGTGCACTCATACCTCTTCTCCTATAATAATGCGGTGCAGCCTTTCGCTTAAGATCTTTCTTTCATCGTCATCAACAAGGCTAAAGCGGTTGCCATCGTTAGGCGTGCTTAAATAGTTCCATACGCAGTAGGGGATATCCCACTCCTTAAGTATGGATATCATATCGCGCATCCAGCTCTCGCGCCATTCAAGCTTGGCGTGGCGTATCGTTCCAAACTCGCCGCACCAAAGGAATTTATCGGGGTGGTTCTTAATAAAATCGCGCACGGGTGCAAGGTAATCGCGCAAAAACTCGATATCCATTCGCTCGTAGCTCTCGTAAGCCTCCGTACCCTCAACTACCCTCTTGTAATCGCGGTAGCGCTCGATATCATCGCACGGATAGGGCATTTTTCTGTTGTAAAACAGCTGAGGTGCCTGAAGCACGCCCTGCTGGTGCGTAAATTCGTGCGGAGCATAGCAATGGAAGGTATAAAGAATATTTTCGTCCTCGTATATCTTTACGTAGGGGAGCGCAGGAGGGTTGTTCCACTCAACTCCGCCAACAACCAAAATTCGATCTGTATTTTTAGCACGTATAGCGGCTATCGCCTTTTGTGCCACGGCATTCCATTCCTCGGGCGTTGCATTAACCGCCTCGTTTAAAAGCTCAAATACAACGTCGTTTTCGCCGCAAAACTCATCCTCAAGCATTGCCCAAAGCGCCACAAAGCGATCCTGCAGCTCCTCGCTTTGCATAAGTCCGCATTCATCGGGGATATCGCAATAGTTGCCTATTGCCTTGTGCATATTAAGAATGGGGCGCACGTCACACTCCCTGCACCAGCCTACAAAGGCGTGCAGAATGTCAACGATCTCTTTTCTGTACACGTAAGGCTCGCTCTCAACCACTATCTGGTCAAAGCCAAGGCGTATGTGATCCATACCGAGTGATGCTATGTATTCTATATCCTTTTTTGTGATATAGGTTTCAAAGTGCTCCATATCACCAACGGTGATCTGCATTCTTCTTTCGGGCGGTAAAACGTTAAAGCGCTTGTAGTTGGTTAACCATCCGCCAATACCCATACCGCATTGCATTTTATCTATCTTTTTCATAAAGGGCCTCCTATATGTATTTAAATAAGCTTTTCGGATTGTGCGCTTGCGCGTATTTGCTTTGCGCTCATGCCTGCCTGCAGCTTAAGCAGGCGTGTAAGCCTCCCTACAGAGGTGATGCCAACGGCATCCGCTACCGCAGAAAGAGGCATATTTGTGGTTTGTAAAAGCCTTATTGCGTGGGTGCATCTTACGCTGCGTATGTATTCCGCGATCCCCATACCAAAGCTTTTTATGCAAACGTTATACATCGCTGTTCTTGAAAATCCCATTGCAGCGCATACCGATCTTGCGCTCAGTGTGTCCTTTGCAAGATTTTCAAAAACGTAGCTTTCGATCTTATATGCAGTCGTATCGCGGCGCTGCTTTATCCATTCACGTACGTGCACGTACGAGGCGGACATAGCAAGTATGCGCAGCGTAGCGTGTAAATGCTGCTCGTCAATCTCGGGCATAGCATCAAGATGCTTGTAAAGTGCCTCGCGGTCTGCGCCCTCTCCAAGAGAAGCTATGCTCTCGCGTACCGCATCGCGGCAGCCCTCGGTAAGTATCTGCCCCGTAAGAAGATATCCCACGGTGCGACCGTTTTCCATAACGGGCGCCATAGCCTCGGTAAGCCCCATATGGCAACGGTAAATGCATATATCCGCGCTCTGCGCTGTTTGCGCAAAGCCGTATTTATCGCATTCAAGGCATTTTTGCATAAGGCTTGGGGATCGGCGTATTTCTCTGCAAAAATCGCACATTCCGTTAGGCTGCGCGTGCAAAAGATTTCTGCTTTCGTCATATATAACCGTTTTGATCCCGGTTATCAGTTCAATATCATCGCATATCGATCGCAGGGAATCCTTAAAGTTCAATACTATCACCTCACATAGATTATAGCATTTTTTCTGAATATTTCAATAGCAAAAAAACAAAAAAAGTTAAAAATGTTCTTTTTGATGAACAAAACCGCCTTTTTCACGCCTGAGGTATGTGATAAAATAAATATATAACCGCTTATATAAGCGATGGAGGTATTGTATGTGGTACACAAATTCATATAGGCGTCATCTTTGCGATATGCACATAGATGATTGGGACGATATCTTTTTAAGCGAATTTTCCCCCGAAACGTATGTAGAAAACCTGAAGGTGGCTAACGTTCAGAACGCTATGCTTTATCTGCAGTCCCACGTAGGTCTTTGCTATTATCCTACCAAGACGGGCGTTATGCACCGCGCCTTTATAGGCCGTGAGGATGCAATGAAGAAAACAGAGGAGCTTTGCCACAAAAACGGTATGCACGTTACCGGCTATTACAGCTTGAATTACAATACCGTAGAGCACGACCGCCATCCTTCGTGGCGTATGATAAAAAGCGAGGGCAGATCTCAGCGCGAGATACTTGGCGCAAAAAGTTCCGCCGGTGAGGCGCAAGCGTTTGCATCACTCCAAGGTGGGCGCTACGGCTTTTGTTGCCCCAATAATCTTGAATACCGCGAGTTCGTTTACCGTCAAATAGATGAAATGCTTGGCTATTTTAACGTTGAGGGAATGTTCTTTGATATGCCCTTCTGGCCGCACACCTGCCTTTGCGATAGCTGCCGTGCGCGCTGGGAAAGGGAGGAAAAAATCCCCTTTATAAGCGGTGAGCCGCAGGACGGCAGCCCCGAGCACCTTATTCTTATGCGCAAAAAATACGAATGGATGGGCGAGTGGATACAAAGCGTAACCGATTACGTTAAAGCCGCAGCGCCAAACGTTTCCGTAGAGCATAATTTTGCCTCCGGCATTGCGGGAGATTCGAATAACGGATGCGATGAGCGCGTAAACCTCGCCTGCGACTTTTCCGGCGGAGACCTTTACGGCGGAATATTGAATCATTCATTAGCTTGTAAATTCTATAAAAACATTACCAAAAACGCACCGTTTGATTATATGTTCTCCCGTTGCAAGCCTGCGCTGCGCTCGCATACGCTTACAAAAAGCGAGGATGAAATGCTGGCAGAGGTTCTCCTTACCGCCGCACATCACGGTGCAACGATGGTTATAGATGCTATAGATCCGATAGGAACGCTTGACCGCCGCGTGTATGAGCGCGTTGGCAAAGTTTTTTCAAAGCAAGCGGAGTATGAAAAATATTTCCGCGGCGATATGGCAGAGGATGTTGGCAAGTCGGATCGTAGCCATGTCGTTCTGT
>JAZRLU010000140.1:0-2954 GCA_045647045.1 Eubacteriales bacterium | reverse complement strand
TGAGCTTTGTTTCAAAAAGTTTATTCGGTTTTCAATGAGCATTTGAAAATGCTTGCAATCTCGAGGCAGCAATGCCTTGATTTATATACTCACTTCGGTGAGAGCTTGATTTTTCGGGTTTCGCAAAAGCGAAGCCTTTTTGTTTTTTTAAAGTGTAATAAAGCCCGGAAGAAAGCATTAGTATCTCTTCCGGGTGTGTTTTATATTATAGATCAGCTCTCTTCAGGCTGTTCTTTTCGTTTCTTTAAATAAGAAATGGCATCGCTGATGCCGCCTATTTCGTCGATAAGTCCGCACGCTACGGCATCTTCTCCTTCAAGTATAGAGCCTATATCGTTCACAAGCACGTCTGTGCGCTCCATAAAGGCGCGGAAGGTTGCCTCATCTACGTTTGAATGCTTGGTAATAAAGCGGATAATGCGATTTTGCATTTTATACAGATAGTCAAAAGCCTGTGATACGCCAAGCACAAGCCCTGTTGTGCGCACGGGATGCACAGTCATAGTTGCCGAAGGCACTATAAACGACCGATCCGCACTTACTGCAAGCGGTATGCCGATAGAGTGACCGCCGCCGATAACCACGGACACTGTGGGCTTTTTCAAGCTTGCGATAACCTCTGCAATTGCAAGACCTGCCTCAACGTCACCGCCGAGGGTGTTTATAAGAATAATTATACCGTCAACCTTTTCGCTTTCTTCAAGCGCAACAAGGAGGGGAATTATATGATCGTATTTAGTGGTTTTCTGGTTGCCGTCAAGAGAGTAATGACCTTCGATCTGCCCGATGATGCATAGGCAGTAAAAGGAGTCGTCACCGCTATTTATAGCGGTTAATCCCCGATCGGTGCTGTCGGACGTTGATTTTTCCTGCTTATTTTCAGACTCCGTCATAATGCTTACCTCCAATTGAACTATTTTCTTAAGTTTTAGCAATATTCTTTTAAAATATACATTGATTTTTTTATAACAATGTGATATAATGATACTTGTAGTAATGCGGATTTTTCCGTTATAATAAAGGAGAAATAAAAATGGCAAAGGTTTTAGTTGAAATGTCTGCAAGACATATCCATCTTTCGAGAGAAGCAGTTGATGCACTTTTCGGTCAGGGATATGAGCTTACAAAGAAGAAGGATTTGAGCCAGCCCAGTCAGTATGCTTGTGCGGAGAGACTTGACGTTGTTGGTCCTAAGGGAAAGATCAAGGCTTCTATTCTTGGTCCTACACGTCCTGCAAGCCAGGTAGAGCTTTCTCTTACCGACGCACGTACAGTTGGTTTGGCAGCTCCCATTCGCGAGAGCGGTGACGTAGCAGGTACTCCCGGATGCACGCTTGTTAACCCCGAAACAGGTGCTGAATATGTGCTTACCGAGGGCGTAATCGCTGCAAAGCGTCATATTCACCTTACTCCCGAGGCAGCAAACGAGTTCGGCGTTTCCGATAAGGAGATCGTTTCCGTTAAGGTAAATTCCGAGCGTACCACTATTTTCGGTGACGTTGTAGTTCGTGTAAGCGAGAAGTTTGCTCCCGCTATGCATATCGATACCGATGAGGCAAATGCTTCCTGCGCTTTCGGTGAGATTTACGGCGAAATCGTAAAGTAATATTATGAAGATTTTATTTCAGGGCGATAGCATAACCGATGCCGGCCGTGATAAAAGAAATTATCACCACCTCGGTAACGGTTATCCTAAATTTGCTGCAGAGCTTATATCTGCGGCGCATCCCGAGCTTGATATTGAGTTTATTAACTTCGGCATAAGCGGTAACAGAACGAGCCAGCTCTTCGACCGTCTTTATTCGGACGCGATCGCTTTTCAGCCGGACATAATTTCAATTTTGATAGGAATTAACGATATCTGGCACAGGCACGGTCATAACATTTTGACCACCGATGCACAGATAGCGCTTAACTACCGTTGCATACTCGAGCGCATTAAGAAGGAAACGAATGCAAAAATTCTTATTCTTTCTCCCTACGTTCTTGATGCAGATGATAAGGATTATCTTCGTGAGGACCTTAAAACGGTGCTTCCTATCGTAAGAGAGCTTGCAGAGGAGTTTGCCGATGCGTATATTCCTCTTGATAAGCATTTTGACGAAGCATTAAAGACCGCACCCGAAAAGCTTTATTATTCGCCTGACGGAGTGCATCCCAATGCAAACGGCGCGGAATTTATAGGCAAGCTTTATGCCGAAGCAATTGAAGCGCTTCTTTAATCAGTTAAATTTTAAAAAGGAGATAAAAAAATGGACAAGAACTTTTCCTGCGAGTACGCAATGAGCTCTGAAGTAGCTAAGATGTGTATTGTCGCAAAGGGCCCCAACCACGGTCCCGCTCCTATTCCTGAGGAGGGTCAGTGGATCCAGGCTAAAGAAATTACCGATATTTCGGCTTACACTCACGGTGTGGGCTGGTGTGCACCCCAGCAGGGCGCGTGCAAGCTTTCTCTTAACGTAAAGAACGGTATCATTGAGGAAGCACTTGTTGAGACCATCGGATGCTCCGGTATGACTCACTCCGCAGCTATGGCGGCAGAGATCCTTCCCGGTAAGACTCTTCTTGAGGCTCTTAACACCGACCTTGTTTGCGATGCTATTAACACCGCTATGCGTGAGCTCTTCCTTCAGATCGTTTACGGTCGTTCCCAGTCTGCTTTCTCTGAGGGCGGTCTTGTAATCGGTGCAGGTATGGAGGACCTTGGTAAGGGTGAGCGTTCGATGGTTGGTACCATGTACGGTACTAAGGCTAAGGGCGTAAGATACCTTGAGATGACCGAGGGCTATTGCACCAGAATGGCACTTGACGCGGATAATCAGGTTATCGGCTATGAGTTTGTTTCTCTTGGCAAGATGACTGACTTCATCAAGAAGGGCATGGAGCCCAATGAAGCTTACGAGAAGTCTAAGGGTACTTACGGCAGATTTGCTGACGCTGTTAAGTACATAGAT